>JAICVG010000061.1 GCA_025935445.1 Nitrososphaera sp.
CAGTAGTAGGAGCAGTCAAGTCGGGCTGCTCTGGCTGAGGAGGCAGAGGTTGCTGAGGAGGCTGCTCTTCTTTGGGAGGCTGCTCTGGCTGAGGAGGCTGCTCTTCTTTGGGAGGCTGCTCTGGCTGAGGAGGCTGCTCTGGCTGAGGAGGCTGCTCTTCTTTGGGAGGCTGCTCTGGCTGAGGAGGCTGCTCTGGCTGAGGAGGCTGCTCTGGCTGAGGAGGCTGCTCTTCTTTGGGAGGCTGCTCTGGCTGAGGAGGCTGCTCTTCTTTGGGAGGCTGCTCTGGCTGAGGAGGAGGATTGTCCTCGCTTATGGAGTCTTCTGTTGTTAGAGTAGAGCTAGGGGTCTCATCGTCATTACTACTATCTTCAGACGCTTCATCATCACCAGTCTGTTCTTGACTATCTACCATGTTAACTCGACCATCCTCAACTTCAGCAGCTTGTTCTTGTCCGTATGCCCTGTTATCAAATGATAAATTATGCATGTAAGAATAATATTGGATGGATCCTGAAAGCAAAAGAATAATACAAGCGAAAGACTTCAAAGAATAATAATTATAATTACTCGTTATTAGAGTGAGAATTGTTATTACCTTACAAGCTAATTCTCTTGCAAGAAACACCGACTCATGTAAACCAATCAACAATAAAAGCATATACTGTCCTCAACATGCAGTAGGAATTCGCCATGTCTATATATACCCGCTAAACTTATTTGAATATATTCTGATGAGCAAGGAAGTCGATAGAAAAAGAATTCACCCTTCCTACCAGCATGAGACCAAAAGTGAGGAAAATGTAGCGATGCAAGCAAAGAGACTATTCAAAATATACGAGTCTGCTGCTGGAAGAGTGATAGCATTAAGAGATGTCAGTTTCAAGGTAAACAAGGGTGAGTTTGTAGCTATCGTTGGACCTTCCGGGAGCGGTAAATCAACGCTTTTGAATATGATTGGCGCCTTGGACAGGCCAACTTCTGGAAGGGTTTTCATTGGGGGTGTCGATATCTTCTCATTGAGTGATTCTGAAATTGCAACTATACGAAACAGAATGATTGGCTTTGTGTTCCAGTCTTACAATCTAATTAACAGAACTACAGTTCAAAGAAATGTTGAGCTACCAGCGATAATTAAAGGCATGAGCCGCAGCAACCGCATTCGTCGTGCTAAAAAGCTTCTTGAAATGCTGGGCATAGGAGATAAAGCCAATTTCAAACCCTCCACTTTAAGTGGAGGGCAGCAGCAGCGCTTAGCAATAGCCAGAGCATTAATGAATAACCCTACAATAATTCTAGCAGATGAACCTACTGGCAATTTGGACACAAAGACTGGAAAAGAAGTCTTTAACTTTCTCCGCATTCTTTCGCAAAAGTACAGAAGAACTATTGTTATGGTAACTCATAATCCTGAGCTTGCAGAAGCCACTGATAGAGCCATCTACATTAAAGATGGAACAGTCGAAAAAGAGGTTTTGAACCATTGATAAACCAAAGTACTTCGGTGTTTGATTGGGTTGAGTCGGGTTGCTCGCTTAATGCAATGCCGCTTGCGCAGAAGATGTCTGTTTTTTATCTGCCTGCAACTTCTAGACCAACAAGAGCAAAAACCAAAAGAAAAGAAGAGAAGGACTTGCGTGCTAAATGAATATCCAGGAGATCTTCCTATTATCATTCGATGCTTTAAAGGATAGAAAAGTAAGATCAATCCTTACTATACTCATGGTTGTGGTGGGAAGCAGTCTCATGGTTGCGCTTAATGGACTTAGTGCTGGATTTGGCAAGTTCATTGATGAATCCTTTAGTTTGCTTGCTCCAAATATACTGTTTGTGTCAAGTGCTCAGCAGGATGAGTCCGCCTCTGGTCCTTTTGGAGGTGGTGGAGGCCCGCCACCTACTCCTAAGATTACACTAAACGCTGCAGTTGAGACCCGGATACGCTCTCTTCCTTTTGTAAGCGATATCATCTCATCTTATCAAGGTCAAGTACAGCTAGAATCATCGGGCAAGACTCTTTCCACCTCTGTTTTTTCTATTGATCCGGCCAAGCTCAACGTCATAGCACCCACTATAGAATATGAAGAAGGTTCTGCAATACGCTCAAATGATCCTTCTGCCATTTACATAGCTGACCAGATAGCCTATCCCCCAGGTGAGAATGCGCCTTTTGCAACCTTAGGTCAAACGATGAGAGCTACATATTCATTCGTTGATGAAAATGGCAACCAGCAAGAAGAGTCTAGAAGCTTTGTGGTAAAAGCAATAATGAAGCCAACGGGTAATCCAACAATTGATAACGCAGTTGTATTCAATGAAGATGCGGGGAATGCTTTGATGCATAAATCCGGCAAATTTGACGGTTTCTTGGTAGCTGCAGAATCAGGCGAGTTTGTGAATAACGTTGAAGAGGAAATAAGGAAACTATATGGAAATGATATAGGCATAACATCTCCAGAGGCGATACTAGAGACGATAAGGCAGTTTACAGGTGGGTTCACGGTTTTCATACTAGGAATTGCGCTTGTAGCCCTTCTTGTAGGAGCAGTAGGAATCATTACGACCCTCTATACATCAGTAATGGAAAGGACAAAGGAGATAGGCACTATGAAGGCTATTGGAGCGCAAAATAGTAACGTCCTCAGCCTTTTCATGGCAGAAGCTTTGATGATAGGCATTCTTGGAGCCACTTCTGGACTGCTTGCAGGTATCGCCGGAGGCTATGTGTTGACTGCGGGAATAGGCTCAGCTGGAGGACCTGATGGAGGTGGCGGGAGTAATGGTCCACCCAATATATCACCCGTCTTCCTTCCTACCGACTTAGCAACCGTATGGGGTATATCTGTTGGCCTCAGTCTTATTGCAGGCATATATCCCGCATGGAAGGCGTCAAGGCTATCTCCCATTGTGGCCCTTAGAAGAGAGTAATTTTATCCTTGTCATTGAATGGCTCGGTTCTATGAAATCTGTAGGGTTATCGTAAAATTCCATCAGCAGATGTGAGAGGATCTACAAATAACCCATCATAATTTTGAGCTAAAGTTCTATGTACAAAAACCAAACGATACCCTATTGCAATATTTTCAGACTAGCTCTTCAAAACCATGTTGAACAATTGACGTGCCGCCATCTTGGGGTGGTGTAGTGCAAGCTTCATCATATTCAATGTAGTAAAATCTGCTTTGATAAAGTCCAAAAATTCTTGGACACTCATATCCCGTAGAATTTCAATCTCTTTGTCCCATTCCTCGTCAGTCAATCCAAGCCAGCGCATCTGCACCTTAAGAGCCGAGTGTATCTTAGACTCTGCCTTCGCCTTCCATGATCGTTCATATTCCAGCAAAGACTCCCTATCAGAGTTCTGCGAAAGCGAGTCGGCTCCGACCTTCCCTGCAAGCCTCCCAAAATCGATCGCATAGCGTATCCCTTCCAGCACCAGCGGATTTGATTGGCCGGCCGAGTCGCCGACCATTATCAGCCCATCGGCAATACTACTACGCCTCATGCCTTCGTTTGGTATGAATCCATAATGCAGTTCTAGGGGTTGTATCTTCCCATCCCCGACCGCATCAAGGGGCTTGAACCTTTTTTCAATTATTTTGTGCAATTTTTCAAGGGGCTCTGCACTTGATTCCGGTCTGCCAACGCCCACTCCAATTCTCACCCTATTTGTTGAGAGAGGAAATAGCCATGCATATCCAGCATCTGAATACTTTTGCCCTACCATGAGAACCCACGTGGTGCTGTCTATATTGTCGCAATAGCATTCATATTCTGCGCCTACTCCATAGCGCTTCCATTGGCCAGCCACTCCAGCTTTGCGTCCAACAAACGTGCTAAAGCCGCTTGCATCTATAACTAAAGTTGAGCGCACAGTTAACTTTCCCTTTGGTGTGTTTGCCTTGACACCGGCGACTCTGAGGCCGTCTTTGATAACATCAATGACATCGCTCTTTACCATCAATTGAACGCCCTGCTTTGCTGCAAGAAAAGCAAGATGCTGGTACGTACCTCTAATGTCAAGCACACATGATTTAGAGACATTGCCTGTGATGAGGACATCATTTGAAGGCGATACAAAGCGGTAATTCTGAATCGGGTTGTAAAACTTGCTTGGTATGCCTAGCCTCTCCATTTCAGAAATCCAAGTTACGCCGCTTGTCCTGATGTTGTGTGCGATAGACTGGTCCTTTTCAAACAGAACTACTTTTGCTCCACCCTTTGCTGCTGCGTAAGCAGCTGAAAGTCCTGCAGGTCCTCCACCAACTACTGCAATATCAAATTTTTCTTCTTTTTCTTCCATTTTTTTTTACTCATCCTGTAGTAAAGGAGATGCCATCGAACCGCATATAGGGCAGTATGGAGCCATAAATCGCTTTTCGCTCTCTTGATATACCATTTAGTCGGCGTAGCGCCTCAAAGACATTGCCAGCCACCATGACTTCCTTCACTGCATGTTTTATCGTGCCATTCATAACCAGCCGGCCGCCTTTTACAACGCCCGAAAAATCGCCGGTAACCGGATTTACGTTGCCAGAAAACCTGCTTATTATTATACCCTTATCTATTTCAGACACTAGTGTATCAAGACTTGATCTCATAGGCTTTACCAGAAAATTGGTTGTCGACACAGTTGGCGGCGAGCTTGTCGATCCACCTGCGTTGCCTGTGCTCCTTACACCATCTTTACTTGCTGTGTGCGTATTGTATAGAAACTTTTTGAGAATGCCATTTTCTATTACAACATTTCGACGGTGGAAAACACCTTCTCTGTCAAAGCTTGATGCATTAAGTCCCTCCACGTTAGTTGCGTCATCTTCTACTGTCAGCAAATCAGATGCTACCTTTCTGCCTATCTTGCCTGCAAAGAGGCTAGATTTTTTCTGCACAGTGTCCGAATTGATAGCATACGCAACTACTTCCTCTATCATTTCATTTGCAGCCATAGGAGTTAGCAGCATTTCTCCCTTGAAGCTTTCCTCTAACTTGCGTGTACCAAGCGACTTGACTACTGTCTGTGCAAACTCGGTTGCAGTATTGCACACATCAATGTCTTTGATATAATGCGAGCCGCCAACTTGGTAGTCAAAGCTTGAGATTTCAGTGTCTTCTATTGCCATGCCCATTATCGACCACGAAAAGACGCTTGCCTTTTCTTTGAGTTCTATCCCATTCGAGTTTGCAAGTGCATCCGTGGCTACCTGGGCGCTAAAGTTGCCGCTGTCGACGCTTACTCTGTTGTCATACAATTTGGCAGATTTGAGCATCTCAGCTGCCTTCCTTGCAGCATCTAATGTCTGAAATGAGTCAGCATTTCTATCGTATATACCGCGGAGTGACTTTGACTTTGACTTTGACCTACCTGGAAGGACATTGTGCCTGTCCTTTGGACTTGCGTGTGCAACCTTGATCGCCATAGCCGCTGCATCTCTTATTCCGCTTTTGGCTAGATCGTTGGTAGAGTAAAAACCAATCGAGCCATCAAGCACGACCCTAACGCCTATGGAGCTTGTCCTCTGCGACTTGGCTTGCTTGACATCGTTATTCTCTATGAATACCTCGGATTCGTTGTTGATAGCCCCATAGGCTTCTGCGTCACTTGCTCCAAGAGCCTCAGCCTGCTTTATCGCGTATTGCAAAAGATCTAGAATCACTCTTGCAGTCCTCCGATCATTGCTGTGCATCTGATGTACGGGCCGCCACCGTCAACCTTGGCCGGTTGATACTTGCCACAGTAGCCAGTGCCGATATCATATTCAAATTCGTTACCTACCTTGTCGACTGATTGGAGGACCTCAAATGCATTGCCGGAGATGCTTGCACCCCTGAGTAGCTCCTTCACCTCGCCATTTTCTATCAAGTATGCCTCTTCTGCACCAAACATGAATTCACCATTTGCATCTGCCTGCCCGTTTCTCGCGCCCTTGATAATATATCCGTGCTTGGTTTCCCTTATCATATCATTTAGTTTATCTTCGCCGGGCTCAATGTACGTGTTCCGCATTCTGATGAGCGGCTCGTCACTGTACTGGAAGGCACGGGCGTTGCCTGTTGAAGCTGTACCAAATATCATAGCTGACTCGCGGTTATGCAGGAACGATTTTAGTATCCCCTTCTCAATTATTGCAGTCCGCCCCGCAGCCACACCTTCATCATCGACTATTATCGTTCCACCGGCATTACTTGCTATTTCGGACTTGCCGCTGTCTACCAGCGTGACAAGATCACTTGCTACTTTGGTCCCTATCTTGTCTTTTACTACTGAGCCAGACAGAACAAAGTCCGCCTCGACGGTGTGACCGATTGCCTCATGCGATAGGAGCCCCACCATTGCAGGATCCAGAATCACTGTGGTCTTTTTGCCGCTCACATGTCTAGCATCTAGGAGCTTCGCCGCTCTTGCCGATGCCCTACGCGCGTATTCTAGATGGCTCTTCTTTTTGAAAAGGTCGTTCCATCCGCCAGTGATACCAATACCCTCATGGGCTGTCGCACTCTGACTTGCCTTTCTTGCTATTGCTGTTACGCTGAACTCTGGCTTTGAATCATAAATCTCAATGTCGGCGCCATCGCTGTTTATGATGACTTTGTGATCAAGCGTATC
>JAICVG010000090.1 GCA_025935445.1 Nitrososphaera sp.
AATCCCGATCTCCTCAAGGCATATTCAGAATCTAGCATGCAGGCTCACATGCACCTACACAACCACACTCACATGGGATGAGAGATAGATGATTTTGGAAGTTTTGGAATTCGGGTTCATGCAGCGCGCACTCATTGCTGGCATTGCGGTGGCCATAACCTCATCAGTGGTCGGGCTGTTTCTTGTACTAAGACGCAACTCGCTCTTTGGTGATGCGCTTTCTCACGCCGCGTTTGGAGGCATAGCAATAGGGCTTGCTACCAACATTTACCCTCTTTGGACTGGTCTGACGCTTTCCATACTAGGAGCGGTGGGTATCACAAAGTTACGTCAGTCTGCCAAGATACCAGCGGATGCAACTGTCGCCATATTGCTTTCGTCCGGCCTTGCACTTGGCATACTACTTATAAGCCTATCAGGTGGGTTCACGCTTGACCTGTTCAGCTTTCTGTTTGGAAGCATCATGGTTGTCAGCATAGAGGACACCCTGGCGATACTGGCAATGACTGGCATCATTCTGTCCATAATCATCCTGCTCTATAGGAAACTGATGTACATCACCTTTGATGAAGAGCAAGCACGGGTTAGTGGCCTGCCAATTTCAAAGCTAAACTATCTTTTCATAATTCTTGCAAGTGTGGCAGTCATTGTGTCGATGAGGCTTGTTGGGATCCTACTTGTCTCGTCACTTTTGGTGATCCCAAATGTCACTGCGCTATTGTTTAACAAAGGATTCAAAAAAACAGCTCTGATATCGATATTGATATCAATATTTTCAGTAGTGATGGGTATCGCAATTTCATATGTTGTAAATCTGGCGCCTGCAGGAACAATAGTAATTGTCTCAACCACAATGTTTCTGACTGTGCTTGCAGCTAGGCATTATTCAAAAAAGAAGCAAATAGTCAAAAAATTGGAAGAGGCTAGAAACTAAAATCTCCGCCGCCAAAGTCGCCACCGAAATCAGTACCACCACCGCTGTCTGCTCCGGCACCACTGTCTTCAGCTCCTGCGGATTCACCTGAATCTGCGGCTGTTCCAGCTCCTTCGTCGCCTACAATACCACTCTCGGCAGGACTCATTGCCATCCCCAACATCGATATCATGGACATAAAGAACATGGCGTTCATGATACCGGAGAACAGCATCATCGGCATCCACATACGGTTATTGTCCATGTAGCTTTGAAGCTGCTGCGTCTGGCCATTGCTTTGCCATTGTTGGATCTGCTGCATTTGCTTCTCTAGTTCCTGCTTTTTGGAATTGAGCAGCTGAAGCCCAGTGTGGCTGAGGGTCAGCTCTATCTTTCTTGCAAACAAGCCCTTCTTTTCAGTGCGAATAACAAGCCTTTGTTCAATCAAATCATTTAGGATTAGCTCAACTTGGGCCTTGTCCAGCCGGGTAACCTTGGCAATTTTGTCAAAAGACTTTACTCCCCGTCCAATGGCGTCCAGCACTATAAAGTGGTTAGGACTCTCATTGATTCTGACACTTGACATTTCAGTACTAATATGCACAAAGCAGAATTTAAACTCTCTTCTTAGAGGTTCTGTCATATTACAAGTTCTTCTTCTGCTGTAACAAGGTGGCGCATCTCGGATTGATAGACAACAGCTATAAAAGAAACCGTTTTAATTATCAAATAAGAAGAAGTGGCAAAAAATAGAAGGATAGGAGTGAAGGCTATACGTGCCAAGTTCCCCGATAATACACACTGCACTCATCGCAGCTAACGAAATCGGCGCAAGGCTTCAGTTCACGTTTACAGATCAGGCACAGCTTCCATGATAGCGTTGCTGTGACACTCTCTGTCACCGACACCGTTTCGTTAACTACTATTACTATTTGCCCTACTTGCTTTCAACCCCCATATCCCAGTTAGAACTTTCGTAATACCTAGAGGACTATAATTTGTAAGTCAGATATGTAAAAAGGGTGGCAGTAGTAGATAGGCGCTAGCCAGATCCACATCCACTAAAGCCGCATTCGATGCACACATTACATCCTTCGGTGATTATCAGCCGGGCATTGCACGTTGGGCACAGATCCTCTTGTATGTCCGTATGCTGCATGATGGAAGATATTGAAGCAGACTTCTTTGCTGCAGACAGGGTCTCTTGGGGTGAAAGAGCCGTCATCGCTGCAGGCTTTTCGTCTTCTATGCTTGATTCTTTGAATATCTTTTGCATCTGCTCTAGAACATAGGGTTCTTTAATGTTGTTGAGGACATAATCGACTACATACTTGCTTGGCTTAACAGCAAACGCCCTTTCGCCAGTATTTTGGCCAGTGATGTGAAGCACCTGCTCGTGGCGAGAACCATCTCTAAAGACTGTAACACCTTTCAATCCAAGCTCATGAGATAGTAGATATGCGCATTTGACATCTTCTGCGGTCACGTCGCCAGGCATATTGATAGTTTTTGCAATGGCGTTGCTGATCCATTTCTGCCATACAGCCTGCGCCATCACATGATCCGTCCAGTGGATGTCAATTGCAGTCACAAATATCTGCTGCATCCACTCAGGAATCTCAGATAAGCCCCGGACAGAACCATAGTTGTTTGCAATCTTGGTCAGTATTTCATCAGAGTATAGGCCGTTTTCTTTCAGCATGCTTTCAAACACCTTATCAGCGTAGAAGAAGCGACCCACAGTCACGCGCTTTTCATACACAAGTGCAAATACTGGTTCCACACCATTTGAAGTATCTGCGATCATCGAGAGCGTGCCGGTGGGTGCAATGGTCGAGGTCCATGAGTTACGTATTCCATGCTTCTTGATCTTTTCAATAAGTGTGTCCCAGTCGTATGTATGCGTCTCTCTTGGCAGCTCGTAGTATCCTGCCACAGGTATTCGGCCCTTGACATAATCACTGTTCTCAAATAGCGGGAATGATCCACGAGACTTTGCAATGGCGACACTTTCATCCATGCTCAAATATGACACGGCTTCTGCAAGCTTATTCATGAATTCATAGCCGTCCTTGGAATCATATGGGATCTTGAGCAGAAACAACAGATCAGCGATGCCCATGATGCCAAGGCCTATTCTCCTTGTCTCCTTTGTCGCAACCTTGACTTCTTCTACAGGATATTTGTTCATGTCAATGATGTTATCTAAGAACCTTGTCGCAAGTCTGATCGCCTGCTCGTAGCGCTGCCAGTCAAACTCGTATGCGCCATCAGCTTTGCGTTTGACAAAGTTTGCCAAGTTGATCGAGCCGAGATTGCATGATTCATACGGGTATAGCGATTGCTCGCCACATGGATTTGTGGCACGCAGTGGCCCGCCTCTTGCTCCAATGAGTGGATTGTACTTGTTAATATTATCAAAGAATATTACTCCGGGTTCAGCGCTCTTCCACGCGCTCAATGCGATCAGGTCTACAAGCTGCTGCGCGTCAATGTGCCTCATTGGCTCCTTCATCCTTGGACTGCGTAGAGGATACTTGTGATTGCCATCCTTGCTGATGAGTGCCTTCCAAAAGTCATCCCAGATGCCGACGCTTACATTAAAGTTCTCAAATACTCCAGGCTTTGTCTTAGCTGTCACAAACTTTTCAATGTCTGGATGCCATGCCTCAAGGATACCCATGTTGGCTCCACGGCGCTTGCCTCCCTGCTTGACGACATCGGTGATGGTGTCAATGATGCGCATAAACGATGTTGGTCCTGACGCAACGCCTGACGTCGATGCTACAATGTCGCCCTCCGGCCTCAGGTCGGAGTAGTTTATGCCCACTCCGCCGCCCGACTTGAAGATCATGGCTGCGTCAGTGGATGCTTTCATGATGCCTACCATGTCATCGGGCATGTCAAGCACAAAGCATGCTGACAGTTGTCCAAGCTTTGCGCCGGAGTTCATCAGAGTAGGCGTGTTTGGCAGATAGTCCCGTGAAACCATCAGGTTGTAGTATTCCCTAACCCGCTCTTCATATTGTGCCATCTTGCCCTCCGCTATCATCCTAAGTAGATCCTTGAAGCTGATCTTCATTTGTCCCTGCTGTGCGCAGTAGATGTAGTGACGGATCATTGCTTCAAAATGGTACCTGTTCAGATAGTGGCTGCCAATATGCAGCTTGTTGTCAAAGTCCTCTAGCTTGCCGTAGTAGCGATCCGCTTCTTCAATGTTCTGGGTATAGCCCCCTGCAGTGGCAAATATAGAAGAGTCGTGCATTACGTCGGCAATCGCGACTAGGGTTGCAACCCTTTCAAACATTTGCTTGGGACCTTCAATGATCTCATTGTTGCTGTCGCGCAGCAAATACCGCGCAGCAAGCACTCTTAGGGAATTAATGTCAAAAGCCTTATCAACTTCATCGAGATCCTTCTTGTTGAGGATCTTCATCTTCTCATCGCGCACTTTACGCCTTTCATGTCTGTAGAGTATGTAGGCCTTGGCTGTCTCGGATAGCCCCTCTTCAATAAGTATGGACTCCACCATGTCCTGTGCGTCTTCTACGCTTGGAATAGTCTTTTCGCTCTGATGAACCATCTTTTGTACTACCTTTGCACCTAGCCGCTCAGCCAGAGAGTAGTCAGGCTTGCCCGTTGCAACGAGTGCCTTGTATATTGCGTTGGAAATTTTGGACTGCTCGAAATGGACTATGCGTCCGTCACGTTTACGTATCTTTGCAATCAGCGTTTCCTTATTATTAAATTCAGTAACTCCCGCCATCCCAGATTGTACAGAAGATTACAGGTTCTTAAAGATTGGGAGCCCACATCATATAACTTTTTTTGGCATTAAAAAATGAATGCAAATTACTACTGAAAAAATATATTAGATTTTCAATGTAAACTAATCTAAAATCTTAATACATAAGTATAATACTATATTGAATAAATATTTTGCATAAAGCTCTTGTGATGAGCCTTCAAACGTTGGCATAAGTTGCTCGCTTCGAGTATAATAGCAAAAAGTCGCGCAGCGGCAAGAGATGCTGGAGTAATTGCAGTTACAAATAGAGAGGCACCTTGTGAGGCGACTTGCAGAACTCGCATATGTCTGCACCTTCTTTTGAGCGCTGACCACACGTTGTGCATACTGCAAACCCAATACTGAGGCGCAGGAACGGCAGCTCTTGTACAGCAGTTTCTATTGCACTTTTCATTTCTGCCGGTGACAGGTTTGTCAGGTCAAGCGATGCTGTAAAGCCCCCATTCAACAGCTTGTCAATTGCCAGACATTCTTGAATTGAAGCTTTGCCGTCATTAAGGATATCCCTGCCATTGAGTGTCATGCCTTGGGAATAGCTGGTTGTATTCTGCGATTGCAGAAGAGAGACCTTGCCATACTTCTCAGAATCTAGCGTAGCAAACCTAGACCCGCTGTCGTCTGAAACCATTGCAATGCCAGCTCCTTCCTCTCCAAGCATCTTGCCCTGCCCGTTGGTCACTTCGGCAGCAGTCTTTAGCACTTTCTGAAGCACTTCGCTAGAAGACTCTCCTAGTATGTTATAGACTGACTCCCTAGTGCCAGTAAGGTTGACTGCTATGCTAGCTGTGCTCCTCTGCATCAACTGGCTCGCACTTGCAAGTGCAGGCATCATCCCCTTTTTGACATAGTCGACGATTATTTTTTTTCGGAGTGACATTGCGGCAAGCGATGGTTTTATCATGAGCGCAAGCTTGGCGCGGAAGTAAGTTTCGTCCTTATTCGATTCATATGCAAGCCTTGGCAAGTTTATCGAAAGCATATGGAGCGACATTGCAACTGTAGCTTTGACGTCTGCCTTTTTGATGCCATTGCTTGCCCGTACCTTGTTGTTGCCAACCGAAATTATGCTTCCGCTTCGTACTGCTGCTATGATGTGGTCAA
>JAICVG010000112.1 GCA_025935445.1 Nitrososphaera sp.
CACCATGATCCTTGGCAATTAACACTATGTTTTCCATTGTTTTGTGATCAAGCACCTTTCCCGTAGGGTTGTTTGGATAGTTGAGTACAATCATTTTAGTACTTGAATTAATCATTCCTTCCAGTTGTTTAGTGTCAGGGATCCATTTGTCTTCAATGGTGGTTCTGAGTATCTTTGTCCTTGCACCTACAAAATCTGCACATTCTTTATACGCAGGCCATGCCGGCTCTATCACTATCAGCTCTTGTCCTGCTCTTAGCAATGATGTAATGGCGCTGAAAACGGCGAAGCGGCCGCCAGGCGTCACTATCACTTGATCTTTGCATATTCCTCCTCCTCCTTCCTTCATAGCTATAGCTTCTCGTAGCTTTGCAATGCCTTGAGTATCTGTATAATGGTAATACTTCATCCTGAAAGATTCAGCAAGCGCGGCGCCAACTCTTGCAGGTGGTGAATAGTCGGGTTCGCCAACCTCCATATGTATTATTTTCCTGCCTGAAGCCTCAAGCTGTCTTGCCTTTGAGAATATGCTAAGGTGTGTCTGCTTTTTTTCTACTACCTTTTGTGCGCTTTTTTGCACCTGCACGTGCTCTGACTCTGCAAGCAACACGTTGAGGAGTTGCAATGCAAACTCGGTGCTCATTCCGATCTCTTCTGCCAGCAACGTGACTCTCATACGTATCTCATTTTCAACCTTTTCATCCTTGATATCTATGCCAAGCCTGCTCTTTACTTCACCGATATTCCTCGCTAGTTCTAGACGCTGCTGTACAGCGCGCATTATCTGTATTGTCACGCCACGCATCTTATCACGCAGTATGTCGAGCTCTTCGTTTGTATTATCCATTAGCACCGCCTCACTTTAGCACCAATGGTATTAGACCTGACCGGATGGCATGATCGGCCAAAACCATCGAAACTACACACTCCACGACAGGTGGAGCCCTTGGTACAACGCATGGGTCATGCCTCCCCGGCACAGTAAGATTTGTCTGCTCGTTTCTAGAAATGTCAAGCGTTTGCTGCGTTTTGGCTACTGAAGCTGCTGGCTTGAATCCGACCCTGACTATAATAGGCATTCCATTTGATAGCCCACCTAATATCCCACCTGCATTGTTAGTCTTAGTTATCACCTTGCCATTCTTTATCATATAACTATCGTTATTTTCAGAGCCGCGCATTTTGCTGCCTGCAAAGCCAGAACCAAATTCCACAGCTTTGACCGCAGGTATGCTAAATAACGCCTTGCTGAGATCTGACTCAAGCGAGGCAAATATGGGCTCGCCCATGCCGATCGGCAGGCCGCTGCTTATACACTCAATTACGCCGCCAAGTGAGTCGCCCGATTTTCTTGCCTCCAGGATCGCCTCCTTCATGCTCTGAGCAGCTTGCAAGTCAGGACACCTCACTTCATTTTCATATCTAGTAGCAATATTTTCTTTAGTCATATTGCATGCTCTGATGCTGCCTATTTCAGTAGTATAAGCCACTGTCTCAATTCCTAGGGTTATTTTTAAAAGTTTGGCGGCTATAGCGCCGGCCATCACAAGAGTGGCCGTGAGCCTTCCAGAAAATCTTCCACTCCCCCGATAGTCTGCAAAACCGCCGTATCTTACCATAGCAGGGTAATCTGCGTGTCCTGGCCGTGGAATGTTCTTTATCGTCTCGTAGGGTTTTGGATCTGAATCGTTATTCCATATAAGCATGCATATTGGGGCCCCCGTGGTAAAGCCATTGAAGATGCCCGATAGGATCTCAACTTTGTCTTCTTCTCTTCGCTGTGTGGTTATAATCGACTGGCCAGGCTTTCTTAGGTCAAGAAGAGGCTGTATATCAGCTTCCTCTAGAGGAAGGCCAGCGGGACAGCCATCTACGATTATCCCTACACACCTTCCATGGCTTTCACCGAAGCTTACCGCGACAAACCGCTCTCCTATCATGCTGCCACCCATCTCTATTAGGAGCACTTGAGGCGGTTCTATATATTGGCTTTTTGTTATTCTCTATCGGGAGCTGGGGATATTCTTGCTCCAATATTTTTCATATCCGAAATAAAATTGGGGTATGAGACATCTACGGATTGGGCTCCAGCCACTATCGATTTTTCAGTCATCATAGACGCGATTGTGAATGCCATGAAAAGTCGGTGGTCGTTGTGTGCTTCAAGCGATGCGTTTTTTATTACCAGAGGCGCAGTTATCTTTAGGCCATCACGAAATTCATTGATGTGCGCGCCAAACTTTATGAGCTCGGCTGCAATGTTTGATACCCTGTCTGTTTCCTTTACCCTAGCATGAGCGACGCCTGTTATTGTGACAGGATTTGTTGCTTTGAGTGCAAGTATCGAAACAACCGGCAGGAGATCTGGTGTGTCAGCTAGGTTAAAGTTGCCGCCTTCTAATCTGTCAGCACCGGTGATAACTACCTCGCCCTTTTCTTCGTCGACTTTTATCCTGCACCCCATTATCTTCAAGATATCTATAATATGTGAATCACCCTGTGGCATTTCAAAGTTGAGTCCATTTACCCTAAGTTTTTCTCCAGCAAGCGCACCTGCGGCAAGTACAAGTGCAGCAGTTGAAAAGTCGCTTGGTACATCAAATCTCGTGCCACGGTATCTTGCGTTCTTGATATAGTATTCCAACATATCTGGACTATGGTCAATGGAAACTCCAAAGTGCTTCATTGTGGCAAGCGTAGAGCGGACATAGGGCTTGGAGACAAGTCTGCCACGTACCTTTATTACAATTTCTGAATCAGCGTAAATGCTGGCGATGAGTAAACCTGATACGAACTGGCTTGAAATGCCGCCGTCGACGACAGTTGTACCCCCCTTTATACCTCCACCCTTTACTATAATGGGCGGCGTTCCATTTTCCTTTGTGGAATAAGCTTCAACGCCTAGCTGTCGAAGAGCATCTAGTAAGGGCTGCATAGGGCGACTGCGCAGGCTTTCATCTCCTGTCAGTACAGTGTAGCCGGTTGTCACCAGGCCAGACATAGCAGTTAGTATCCTTATTGTGGTTCCAGAATTCTCTGCATTTATCACATTTTCAGGGGGATTGAAGCAATCGCTGCCCTTTATCTGCATCTTTGTAGCGCCATATTTTATGTCCGCTCCCAGAGCGCCGCAGCCGGCCAGGGTCGCTAAGGTATCGCGGGCTATTAGTGCGTGTGTTATTGTAGAACGCTGATCAGCAAGTGAGGCAATTGCTATTGCCCTGTGACTGTAACTTTTGCTGGATGGGCAGCGCACAGTTCCATTTAGCCTAGATCTTCTTACTATTATGCTAGTCATTTACGATCTTCACATTCGCTTTCTCATTATTTACTTTGGAAACAATTATCTTCCCCTCAAACTTTGAAAGTGCATCGACGATGGGTTCAACTGTGTCTTCGTATCCTACAGCAGCGATGGAGGGACCATTTCCAGATATACTGGCAGAAAGTGCCCCATACTCCATGGCAGCCATTACAGGCATATAACTAGATGAGAGAGCAGCAGAGGTAAGCACTCCATTAAGCTTCATTGCCTTCCAGTATTGGCCAGACTCTGCAAACCTGAAAGCATCAATGAAGATATCTGACAGGTTCCTGAGCTTGCGCACGTCTCCTCTTGGAGTATTGCTCGGCAGGATAATGATTGCATAAAGGTTCTCTGGCGCCCTCTCCTTGCGGATTAGGCGTCTAGAGTAGTTGTCAGTGACAGTAAAGCCGCCGAAGTAACAGGCGGTAGCGTCGTCGTATGCTCCTGTCAATGAGACTTTGGCTTCAAGCGAGGAACGCGCAGCCACTTCAAGTATTGTATGATCGTTAATGTCTTCTTCCCTTTCGATCTGGCTACATGCAAGCGCAACAGCATTTGATACTGCACTGGAGCTTTTGAGTCCATACCCAATTGGAATTTCCGAGTCGACTCTTATACTTATCATATTGGTTTCAGTGATTTGTCTGGGTATTGTCTTTTGAATGATATTTTTTATTAGTCTATTACCATTCCTGCCTGTCATAAACCTAAGGCCGTGTCCCTTTTGGAGTTCAACTTCGGCTGTAACCTTGAGTGAAATGCCAAGCGCCGATCCCTTTCCGGTGGCTATGGCGTTCACTATTGAAATCGCTCCATGCACTATCGCCCTTGCCTTCCGGATTGCAGTCATGTCGGCTCACCAAAGATGCCCAACAGGTTCTTTTTCATAGCATCCCTAGGAGCAGACAATCCGGTCCATATCTCAAATGCCTTCGCACCCTGCTCGATAAGCATTTCATAGCCGTATACAATGCTTGCTTGTGCATATTTGGCATTTTCGATCAGGTCGGTGACCAGTGGACGGTAAACGATGTCGTAGACTATACTTCCCTTCTGTATATGCTCGTAATCGATTACGCTAGATTCATTGTTCATTCCTAATGTTGTCGCGTTAACTATCAAATCGCATGCAAGGGAAGAGTCCTGTGCCTTGTCAAGCGGAACCACCTGGCACTTCATCCCAAGGCCAGCTCCTAGATTGGCAAGTTCATTTGCTCGCTGCACGTCACGGTTTGCAATTACAAGCTTGGCTATACCGTTCTGTTCTGCAAGGGCGACCACCACTGCTCGCGCGGCCCCACCGGACCCAAGGAGGAGGACATGCATATCCCGAAAATCAACTCGGCGCTTGCGCAATGGCTCAATAAAGCCATAGACATCAGTATTGTATCCTCTAAATATGCCCTCTATATTGTTAACGGTGTTTACTGCTATTGCCTTCTTTGCCGTAGCTTCGAGCTCGTCAAGGTATCCCATCACTTGTGTCTTGTGTGGGGTAGTAACATTGAATCCAGAAATGTTTATGCTGCGCAAGGACTCAATTGACTCTTTCAACTCAGCCTCTGGAACCCTAAATGCAATGTAGGTGCAATTGAGGCCTTTTGCTGCAAAAGCTGCGTTCTGCATCGCGGGCGAGAGTGAGTGATGGATCGGATCGCCTATGATGCAATAAGTCTTGGTTGAAGCCTGCATTGTCTGTTGCAAATATTGCCAGCCTTTCACATATATACCGTGGAAGAAATCACTGAAATGAATTTAGATTAGATTAATGGTCGGCCTTCCTAACAATCATGAGAGCAGGGCACACACATGTTGAATATATGTTATCTCAACATTGATCTTATGCAAGTACTGTCTAACAATCACTGAGTAAATGCTAGAGGTCATAGACAGATCTTATATTTTACCAACTCCCATCTTGTCGTACAACTTTTTCATTTGCTGCAGCGTTAATTGTCCAGGTGCAAGTGCTTTCTCCAGGCTTGCATAGGTAAAAGGGGCGTTGCCAACCACAGTGCACAATAGCCTTGATATCACTCCTG
>JAICVG010000225.1 GCA_025935445.1 Nitrososphaera sp.
AGATCTTATAGCTAGCTTCATTCAGAATGTCTAAGAGCAAGATAATGTATGGAGCATTCGTTTCACACATCAGATCCAGTTGTATCTGCAAATGCCGGTAGAAAGAACATAGGTAGCAAAAGAAGAAGGTAGCAACAATCTTTACAAGACTATAGAAAGAGAATGCAGTTTCTAGAGCTATACAAACAGCTTGAGGGATTTGTTGCTAATCTTAGCCCGAACATGGGGGTATGCTTACTAGCCCCTCAGGCAGCCCAAGATAAAGCCTGCAGCAAAGCTGCCAGTCAGTGGAACTCCAAAGTTCATCATGGTTGGGACTACTTGGCTATCCATTACGGAAGAGGCATAGCTTGCGCTGCCTAAAGAAAATTCTGTAATAGCCTTGTTTGACACAGATGCGATCCTCTCCCAGTCAACGCTTACCAATCCCTTGTAGTTTAGGTATGCCAAACCCGCTAATAAAAGGCCGGATATGCCAAGTATGATCTTTATTCCCTTTTTCACTGCATATCCGATTAAGAATCCTGCAATGCCGCCTGACGAAACAGAAGTCAACATGAAACCAATATCGTATGCCAAATCAATTTCTTATTTTTGGAATTACTGAAAAGATCGAGTGACAAATAGCCAAGACAACTATGTCTATCATACATGACATACGGTATATTAGGAAAAATATTGTGTTAGCAAATTAGGGAAGTTATAAATAAAAATAAAAAATTTATGGAGCTCTATTTGCCCAAGTCACAACAGTAAATGTGCTTACCGCTGAGCCCACTATACCGGCTAAAATAGATCCCAGTATGGCTTGGTTCACAACGATTTCGGGGAGTATACTGCCTAGCCACGACACTGCATTTGGCACCATTAGATATCCTGCTGAACCTATTGTAAAGCCTATTGCCCAGAAAATAAAGATCGCCAGCGCTCTAGACATTCTCCACGCCTCGGCAGCTTGCAGCTCGTATGCGATTCATCGTTGTGCAACATGCTCAATATTAATAACTTTGATAGTTAATTTTTCTCGAGTGCTTGTTATCCAGCCGAGCGGCGCTATTAAATACAGTAGCAGACTAAAAAATCCATTGAAAAATCTTACAGTAGATTCTGGTATAAAATATAATTTAGACCTAGGTTAAATTTATGAAACATTGAAGTATAAGTTGTATCGCTTATATTTCTACAAGGAAATGATTTTCATGATACTTCCAGAAGATTCACTTAGAAGTATACTGAACACGCAGGACATAATGGAAGGTTCAGGATTCAGTTGGCAAATCACAGCTGCCAAAATTTGTAATGAGTGGTGGGCATAAGTATGGAAACAGGTGTCACTCTCCTTGCTAACAACACAAAAAATGACAAGGATGTCAAGCCATCATGCCCTGAATGCAGCTCTCACCTTATATTTGACGTATATCATGGCGAATACATATGCCAATCCTGCGGTTATGTCGTGCTCGAGAAGATGGACTACTGCGGACATGAAACTCACTCCAACAATTCCGATGACAGGCTGAAAAACTTGCGTGGTAGCGGGCAAACTAGCTCTTTATTGATGAACTATGGACTGCAGACAGAAATCAGTGTATCTGATAAAGACTATAACGGTAAACCAATCAATTTTGCCAATGCTGAACGTATTGCATGTGTACGTAAGCTGCACGCTCGACTTAAGGCATCTGCAGAGGAAAGAAGGATTGCTAGGGTGCTTTCAGTTATAGACAAAATATGTTCAAAGTTGCTGCTTCCAAGGTCGCTATCAGAGACCGCGGCCAAGATATACAGGAGCTATTCGTCTAAAAATAATACGAAGGGCATGTCAGTCAATGGCAATGCTATCGCAGCCGTGTACCTTGCATGCAAGCAGTCATGTATTGCAAGAGGACTGGAAGAGATCGTTGACTCCATCGATTTTTGCAGCAACAAAAGGTCATCTCTGAGAATAGCATTTCGATGTTACAAGAGGATGGCAATGTGCATGACGAATGCTGTAGAACCGGATAAGATGACGTGTCACAACGGAACATTTGATCACGTCATACCCCTGGAAAAATACATTGCGAAGATTTCAAACAGGGCTAGGATTGATTGGCGAATTCAAAAACTGGCGTTGGAAATTGCCCACCAGACCGAGGATAATATACTACTGTCAGGTAAAGATCCAGTCGGAATTGCCTCAGCATACTTGTATATATCCGCATGTCTATGCGGCTATCGTATGTACCTTACAGACATTGCCAATTTTTCACAAGTTACGGAGATCACCATTAGGACAAGATGCAAAGAAATTTTATCTAGCTTCAACCTAGAGGTGCGAGTAAGAGCGGCTGTTTGCAGTAGTGTTGCCTGCTAGAGAAGATGAATTTTTAATTTTGTTTTCTGGAGCGTTCTATGAGCCGTATCCTACGCCGAACGAAAATACGATGACGACTAGACTTGCAATGGCCAGATCGGTCATTAGTTGAGAAAGCATTACAATAAGGTTGATGTTCAATGGTGGTATTTTTTATTGCTTTTGAAACGATTGCAAAAGCTAAAGAGAGCAAAGTGCAGTTGATTATCTCGCAGAACTAAGCAAGACGGGTGAGTGTAAGACGAACATGAATATTGCTATTGCTATGGAAGAGGATTTTGCAAAGTCCTGTAGATATTTCTTCAATTCACTGTAGCGATTCCTGATAGTCACTTCTGTGACGCCCGCTGCAATGGAAAGCTCTTTCTGTGTCTTAGTTTCGCCTGCTTTGAGGCAAGCAACATAGAGCACTGTTGCTGCGATTCCCATCGGGCCTTTGCCTGGAGATATCTGCATTGCAATAACTTGGCGCATGATGTTTATTGCCATCCTCTTGGTCTTTTCGCTGAGGCCTACCTTATTTGCAATACGTGTTATGCATCTCATGTGGTCTATTGCAGGAATCTTGGGATCAAAGGTGTGCACAAGGAGCCTATAGTCACGTGAAATTTTCTTTCGTGGGACGTTGCTGGCAGAAGATACTTCGTTAAGAGTCCTAGGCGTCTCTAATTCGCGGCAGGCGAGATATACTGAAGCAGCAAGGACAGATGATACCGTCCTGCCTTTTATTAGGTTAATCCTGGCAGCTTTTCTGTAAAAATAAGCTGATTTTTCTACTATTGTATCGGGCAATCCCAAGCTTTCCTTCAAGTGCTCAAGGGCCGGCAGCGCCTGCTTCAGACTCCTATCATTTGCGGCTTGTATTCTAAAGTCCCAGACCCTTATTCTGTCAAAGTTAAAACCCCTTTCCTTTGAGTCTCTGCTGTTTCCTATTGTTGTGAGGAGTCCTTTATTATATCGTGCAAGTGAAGTTGCGCCACCGATGCGGCACTTGCGGTAGAAGTCGTCAACGCTAAAGGCTCGCCATTCTTGTACTGCCGAACTTTCTAACCTATCAACTACCACACCGCAACGACTGCAAATAACTTCGCCACATTCATGATCCGTTACCACGACCTCGCTCCTGCATGCAGAGCACATAAGTGGTCCTTGCATTAAGGTACTTTCTTCTAGGAAACCAGACACCTATAAACCATTATCTCAGCGCTCAAAACGTATTAACTTCAATAGTGAGCCTACAACACG
>JAICVG010000120.1 GCA_025935445.1 Nitrososphaera sp.
CAGATATTGACCAGCTAGAAGCAAATCTGCTGCAGCTAAAAGATGACATCAATGGCAAGGCAACTCCAAATGAAGTCATGATGACTGTTCATCTCAACATTCATCCGCTTCTGATGCAAAGTTATGGGTTGACTTTAGAGCAAGAAGAAGGAGGAGGAGAAGAAGAACATGATTCAGATCATGATGAAGAGTAGTAGCCATTTAATTTTTTAGAAGAATAAGGCGATCAGAAGAGGTCTTATGGGGGCTATAGATTGAATGACGTTCATAATCCTAATACGACGAGTTATTTCACTCTCTATTTATAGGGCGATCCACCTATCTTTAAAGTCGGCATCTACAATGCTTATTATTAAAAATATCATAGAATAAGTCTCTTAACACGTTCTCGAGTGTAGTTACGGCTACTTTGGTTGGCGCTTTTTTGGATTAGGATACCTCGAAGCAAAAGCAAGGGTAACGACCTTAAAAAGCCTCTTTTTCTCATTCGGCTGATGTACCAATGTCCTTATTAGTCGTTCAAGGCCGTTAGGATCTGGACCGGGATGCAAAAAGGCTGGGGCCGTGCGGCTGTACAGGAATCTATAAGCAAGCCTATTCTCTTGGGGCTTATAACAGCACTTGTAGTAGGTGTTATTGCACCGCTTGTAATACCTCATGTCACTCATCCTTCAATGATATACCATATTCTCTTGCATATGGCAGGTCTTACGATAGCCATATTCCTGAGCATTGTGTCGGTCCTAGCATATTCTAGAAACACAACCATAAGGATGCTCTTGATGGCAGTTGGATTCATGAGTTTGGCCTTGGTTGAGTTTTTCTATCTACTTCAAGCAGGGGGAATAGTAATAGGACAAGTTATCATTCCTGCAGTTAACATCGAGCTTTCTCACATAATACTCTTGATAATGGTCAGCCTCTTTGGACTTGGAGTGTTAAAGGTGAATAAATAAAAAGCATGCAGGTAACAGAATCAGCAGCAGACACCAGGGTCTTGCTCATGAAAAATATAGAACAGACTCCTGGAATACGATACAGAGAACTTTTGAGGTTGACAGGTCTTGTAAATGGTGTTCTGAGCTATCACCTATCAGCACTTGAAAGGGCAAACGTGATAAAGGTCAATAGAGAGTCAAGGATAACCAGATACTATCCAGTAAATGTCTCTGATAAAGAATCGGCGATTTTAAAATTTGTCAGGCGTGAGCCTATCAGGCAGATATTGCTCTTTATTCTAGAACACGACATGTGCACATTCAATGAAATTGTAGATCATACAGGAAAGGCTCCTTCAACAGTTTCATCACACCTCAAGCGGCTAAGAGGGGCCGGCATTATTTTGATCAGACATGGCGAATACCATCAGCTTTACCGTGTTGCCGAAGGGGACTTGATTGCTGAAGTACTCTCAAAGTATACTGCAAGCTTTACTGATAAAGTTGTAGATAACTACACTGAGATGCTAGAAGAATTATAATAGCCGGTTTACACTAATCAATAATTAGGGCTTGAGAATTGCTGTCCTAATCGTCATCATATTGCTAGTTGCAGAGTTGACGCTAGCCACATCTGGGCATGTATCTGCAGATCTGCTGAAAGGAGCGTCCAAGCAAAGAATAGGCAACTATGATGTTGAAATGACCACAGAGCCAAAAAGCCCAACAGTCGGCGGCAGTAGTAGTCCAACGAACATTCTGATAAGAATAGCAGGGGTCAATGGTGATCATCCAGCTGACGTCCCAATAATGATGAGGCTGGTCAAAGATGGCGTTGTACTTCAGACGACTAACCCAATAGTCGTACCCTCTGGACACTATAATCACGAATTTACGTTCGCACAAGCCGGTAGATATGTTCTGTATGTTGACTTGAAAGACTATATCTATAGCGGAGAAGTCCTGACATTTACCTTTTTTATTAATGTGTCAGGTCCCTTTGACTATCTGTACATTGCAGTGCCTTCAGCAGCAGTGGTTGTAGTTGGAATAGTCAGCATGCTAGTTTTCATGAAAGGAAAGAAGAAGAAGGGCGTACAGAAAGCCGGCAGGACAGAGCTAAAGTAGGAATGGGAAAGGAAAGCTGTTATTTGCATGAAAGGAGTGTTGGTGATCATCATCTCCGCTCTTGTTGACTGAAGAAGATAAATTCGAATGCATGTGAGAAGAGGAACTGCTGCTGTTACCACTGCCCATCAGAGCCTGCATCCTGCTGTACTCTATGCCCTTATACCTGGCATATATCTTGTCGATTTAGTTCATTATAAGGGAAAAGGACAAAGAGCAGAAAATAGAATTGTTAAGCTGCTCCTCATTTATTCTCACGACCTTCAATAATAGGTCAGAAATGAGATCTTCTATTTTTTCTCTCTCTTCACGATAAATTGAAGAATTGACAAAATCAGCTTTGAGGTGTATTCATGGAATGTACCCCGTAGCGTTGAAATATGTATGTGAATTACCATATATCTTGCCAGCAAGAGATGTCCAAACTGTCATTTATTGTCCTCGCAATTTGCATTATTATTATAATCCAAACAGGAGGAGCTGCTTATGGCCACTTCTTTGGTGCTACAAAAAATATTGACAACTACCAAGTGATATTCTCGCCAAGTCCCTCTACACCTATTGCGGGCGATAATTCCACATCACTGAACTTTAGTGTGCTTGAAAATAACTCAAACATTTACAATGTCTATACTGCAATGGTGGTTACCGAGAAGCAATCGGGTAACATCATTGGCCAGGTGCCCTATAAGTTTCAGGAGTTTAGCGACATCGCTATCCCATACACTTTTAATGATATAGGCACTTATGTAGTAACCCTGCAAACTAGAATAGCTGGCAACGAAAAGTATCAAGACAACCCCCTAGTAGCAAGCTTTGACATTTCTGTAGGCAACCAGTTGATTCCATTTGATGAATTGATGCTGTTCTATGTCACACCTACTGCGGTGGCTATAGCAGGCATTTCGATATACTTGCACTTTAAGAAAAAGCTCTAGGCAGTTAGATCCTAACGCACACCACAAGGAAAATAGGCTGAGAGACAAAAAAACAACTAAATTAAAAAAACCCATACCAGCGCATTATTCCTCATTGGCTTAACTAATAGGCAATTACATAATTTACATAATTTTTTTGAATTATCGGCAGAGAGATATTCGCATTGCAATTATTATTACCATAAATATTCTAGTGTATCTCTATATCAGTATACTTGGTCGTGCTTTCTAAATGCCCCGTAGTATGCTAGTGTGACAAAAGCAAGCGCAATGATATACCAATTTGGTATGACGAAACTACCTATGTCTATAGCTCCAAGATGCATTGAAGTCCAGTCAGAAAATTGCATGAGCTGTCCACCTTTTGGATCATCTGCCAAAGGAACCAACCACCTATTTACAAACCATGCAAAATCCTCGATTGTGATAGCAGCTACTAGATTGGCAAATCCAAGCATTAGCGCTTTTCTTCTTTTGCCTCTTCCAAGTAGCTTGAAGGTGATATCATCCCATAGAGCAGCAAAGCTAATCAAACCAAATATGAAAAGCATTGGGAACAAGTGATATTGATACATGTTGCCAATGATTGGTTTTGTTTCTCTGCTTCTGTCAAAGTTGGCATCATTTACTTCTACCTTTCCGTTAGAGATCTGCAAGGCAGGATCCTTAATGTAATAGTATTCAAGGTGAGCAAATGATACAGCAAATACGGCGCATATAACAGCAGTTGAGACGAATTCTATTCTTCTAGCTCCAAGATGCTTGACAAGGTGTTCCCGATGAGAGACATAGCCATGATCTTCAGATTCAGGTTTGATAAGAAAATAGCGCGATCATGAATTAAATGGGTTATTATACATTCTTAGTGAGGGATACAATAAGGGTTTTCAAGGCTTGGTTTATCTGCTATGTTACCGTAGGTTAAGTGAGAATGGCTGTTGAGCAAGATGTTACTCATCCTCCTCCTTCACCTCCACTAGTATCGCATCGCTCTACCACTCCTCCACGTCTCAAGAGAACCTATCATAGGAAGAAGTCAATCAAGCAAAAGGATATTGATACCGTATTGGTGGTCAACCCAAATTCTAGCAGCGGCCTGACTGGAAAAGGATGGAATGATCTATATCCTGAAATCAAGGAGGCGCTAGGTACTAGCGTTAAAGTAGCTTTGACTACGAAACCTGGCGACGGGACTACACTAGCACGACAATTTTTAAAGCAAGGATTCAAAAAAGTTGTGGCTATAGGTGGTGATGGAACTTTAAATGAAGTTGCAAATGGCTTTTTTGAAGAACCGGTAGGAATACATTCTAACAAGATCAATGGTGGACCACCACCCAAATTTCCTCCTTTGAGACCAATAAATCCTGATGCAATAATGGGAGTTGTACCAGCCGGCACAAGAAATGTTCTTGCCAAGTCTTTGGGCTTGCCCGAAGGGATTGCTAACTGTTGCAAGACATTTCAATTAGGCAAACCAAAGAAGATGGATGTTATCTATGCTACTGTTACAAGTCCAGAAGACCACTCGTCAACAATGAGCAGAATTTTTCTCAATGCTGCGGAGATGGGCGTTGCAGCAGAGATAATTGAGAGGTCAAAGAAAGTCAGGGAAGTAGTTAACAGTAGAATTGTCTCAACAATCACAAGTATTGCTGCTACCTTGCCCACCTATCAAAGCAATGAGTGTGAAATATCTATCGATAACAATAAAAAGAAATTTGCTATCAAAATGACAATGGCAGTAGTCGCCAATGGTCAATTCCTAGGAGGTGGATTCAAAGTAGCACCACACGCCAGCATGTCTGATGGATTG
Source organism: Nitrososphaera sp. (assembly GCA_025935445.1). GTDB lineage: Archaea > Thermoproteota > Nitrososphaeria > Nitrososphaerales > Nitrososphaeraceae > Nitrososphaera. The sequence goes on from JAICVG010000120.1 coordinate 4,821, forward strand.
CTTGATTTGGTCGTTCTAAAAGATTCTGGAAGCCTCAAAATGATAGATGAGCTTATTAACATGAAAGATGGCGATTACAAGGAAGAAGACAATATAACTTATAGACAGACGACGAAAGTCTCTTTAATATCAAAGGAAAGAGATGTTACTGTTACAGTCGATGGAGAGCCAATTGGAATTTTGCCTGCAACATTTGAAGTCATTCCACATGCGTTAACAGTAAGAATGTAACTGCGTAGCTGCTGCTGCCAACATTTTCATGAGCATGCACAAAATGAATTGTCTAGATCGATAGAAAAAAATTTTAACCTACAGAGAGC
>JAICVG010000058.1 GCA_025935445.1 Nitrososphaera sp.
CGTGTGCCCAAGCGAAGCGTTTGATGCTACTCCATATGCTAAAGCGATTGCAAGGTTCTTATTGCGCAACCCAATGTGCCAGAACCTTCCGCGCAAGTTCAAAATCAATTTCTCATGCTGCGATAGCCATGGTCTGGTCAGAGTGGCTGACATTGGACTTGTGCCTACAGTCAAAAAATTATCGTCATCGTCATCGACGACTACAACAACAACTGAAAATAGTGGCGAAACGATTAGAGGATTTAAGATTTATCTTGGCGGCGGACTGGGAGCTGCCTCTTTTATAGGGCATTTACTTGAAGACTTTACATCAGAAGACAGGCTCCTTGCAACATGCATGGCAACAATCAGGTTGTTTGATAGACATGGCAATCGTGAAAACATGGCAAGGAACAGAATGCGCTATCTTGTACATGAGATGGGCTGGGAAAGATTCCAAAAGATGGTCCTCAAGGAGCGCTCGACAGTGGAAATGACAACTTCGCATTCGACAGAGCAACTCTTTGATGTCAAATCTCATGAGGATACAAGGCAGCTGCCAAAGGCGTCAGGGAGGATGACAACGATGACAAAATTGCCAATGCTAAATGTGAAGGTTACAAAGGATAGCCCGGGATTTGAGCGATGGCTCCATACCAATGCCGTTGCGCAAAAGCAGGAAGGATACTTTACAGCGTTTATTACTCTAGGAGCTGGAGACATTACAGCAAGCCAGCTGAGGATACTTGCTTCGGCAATCCGCGACTATTCTGCAGAAGGCGTTGCTCGGAACACGCCCCAGCAGAACTTTGCATTGCGCTATGTGCGGGAAACCGATCTTCCAAACCTTTATGAAAAGCTTGCATCTGCCGGCCTTGCCAACCCCGGTGCCCTGACAATTGCTTCCGCTGTTGGTTGCTCTGGAACCACATCGTGTAACCTTGCAATCACTAATTCGCACAGACTTGCAAAGGAAGTTCAACGCAAGTTCCTAGAGCTAGGGCTTGATATCGATGATTCCTTGCGAGATGCAACCATCAAGATAAGCGGCTGCCCCAACTCTTGCGGCCAGCACGAAATTGCAACCATTGGGTTCTTTGGCGGCGCGACGAGGGTGAACAACACAATGACGCCAACTTACACCATGTTGTTTGGAGGCAGCGCGGGCGAGGCTGGCGAGCTTGGAAGGGCTGTAATGCGAGTGCCAGCGAAGAGGGTGATTGACACAACGTTGAAGATAATTGAGCTGTACAAGAATGAAAGAGCAGCGGCAGCTACTGCTGATGGTGGTGGTGTTGGTGTTGGTGGTGAGGATGATCATCATGAAACCCTGCACCAGTGGATTATCCGCTTGATAAAAGGCCAGGGGTCTGGAAGCATCAAGAACCTCGAAGACATGAAAGCAGCCCTTGCACAGGTGATACAGCTGCCTCCTTCTCCTCAGCAGGATCCCGATGCCTATCGAGATTATGGCAGTGACTCACACTTTACTGCCAAGACTGCGAGAGGAGAATGCGCAGCTTGACAACAACAACAACAAGTGCAGCAGCAACAGCGGCAAATGCAAGAAAGAAAAAAGAAGCCAAAGTCTCAGATGAAGATTTCCAGCTTCCAATAGTATGCGATGCCGATACCCTGAGGTCGCTCATACGCAGAAAAAAATCAGTGCGCGTAGTCGATGTACGCAAGGCAGAAGACTACCAAAGAGAGCACATACCTACTGCAGTTTCATTGCCTCTTGCACGTGTTCTTGAAAATGATCAACCGGAGAGAATAGTGGCCTTTTTGGAGGAGCTTGGTATATCTGACAGCACTCCCGTCGTAGTGTATGACGATACATTTGGCGCGCTCGCCGCTAGGGTAGCTTGGACATTTCAATATGTTGGCCATGACAACACTGCACTACTAGAGATGACATTTAAACAGTGGAAGGAGCTTGGTCTTGAAACTGAAAAGCAACAGCGCACTTTTCCAAGGGCGAGGCATTCGCTCAACATCAAAAAGGACATCTATGTCGATGCTTCATATGTTGAGGCAGCCGCCAAGTCTAAGCCCAGCACGCTGCTTGTCGATTCAAGGGAACGGCTGAACTACCTAACAGAGCATATTCCTGGCGCAAGAAACATACCTTACACCATGGTAGGGTCAGAGGACAGCATACTGCGCAAGGCCGAGGAGCTAAAGCGGCTAATTGAAAACCGCGGCATAACAAATGACGCTGAGATAATCACATACTGCGGAAGTGTCGGGACGCTTTCAGGCTTAACCTACTATGCACTTAAGCTTGCAGGCTTTAAAAATGTCAAGTTATATCCAAAGTCATTTAAAGAGTGGAAGGCCTTGGGCAAGCCAAAGGAAGAGTTCAAAGACGCCACCTACTGGGACCTTTCTGCTGAATGACAATATCATCGTAATATGTCTAATAATAAAAGACTCATAGTCTGTCTCACAGGGATGCCAGGTGCGGGTAAGTCCTCAGTCGCATCTTTTCTTAAGGAAAAAGGCTTTGAGGTTGTGACCATGGGCGATGTCGTAAGGGAAGAGGCAAAGAGGCAGGGCCTCGAGCCCACCGACATCAACCTCGGCAAGATGATGCTCAAGCTAAGACAGGATCTAGGGCCAGGAGCAGTGGGCCACATTGTGCTACAAAAGCTGGCAAGAGATGGCAGCTCTAGCAATGTGGTGATAGATGGCATACGCAGTATAGCCGAAGTTGAAGTTCTAAAGAAGGTAGGACACGTAAGACTTCTTGCAATCCATGCATCGCAGGACACTCGTTTTAAGCACCTCAAGGGAAGAGGCAGAGCAGACGCACCTTCAAACGGCAACGAATTTACCGGAAGGGACAAGCGTGAACTGTCAGTCGGGGTTAGCGAGGCAATTGCGCTTGCAAATGAGATGATATCCAACAACGATCTGACACTAGAGCAGCTAAAGCTGCGTGCCTATGGTATTGTCAAAGAATGGCTTGAGGAAATATATAGAGGAGTGGAAAAGGCTTGAGAAAGCCCAATATTACATCGCATATAGACCTCAAGGTTGAGGCGACCGTCAACCCGTCAGAGCGCACCCAAAAAGTCATTGACGCGATTGCAAATCTATTCGCAAGATGTTCACCAGAGCTGTCTTATAGAAGCAGAGTTGTGGGCAGAGCAGTTGGAAGCGATTCTCTTGCCATACTGTACGAGCAGGTGCGCTCAAGGTCTGCAATGGGTGTGCTAAGAAGAATGCTCTTGGACAACCGAGCAGGCGATAGCACATGGTTTTTGCTTAACAAGCAGGCTGCCACATCCGGCATTGCAGCAGTGATAGAAGACGAGCAGGAATCGCCACTTGGACCAATCAGGGTTACGATAAGCTGCGAAGAACTAGATGCCCTAATCGACTGGCTGGTCCCTGAGCAATAGCCATTGCATGAGGAAAGCTTCTTTTACCCCCGTCAGTATAGGGGTCCATGGCAACAGAGGCATATTGCGTCAAATGTAAAGCCAAAAGGACGATGAAGGATGAGAAAAAAGTGACAATGAAAAACGGCAAGCCAGCCACGCAAGGCATATGCACAGTCTGCGGGACGAAGATGTTTAAGATAGGAGGCAAATGACGTTTTTCCTTTTTTTCATTTTTTGTTTTTTTTCCTATGAGAAAAACATCAAGGCATAATATACCTGTATCTGTCATAATCATGTAACTGTTCGATAATGATAAAGATAAGAAGCCTAGTCAAAAAGTATGGCAATCACATTGCAGTAGATAACCTTACACTTGACATTAATGAGAATGAAGTTTTTGGGCTGCTGGGCTCAAATGGCGCCGGCAAGACAACTACTATACATATGCTTGCTACACTGCTCAAGCCATCTTCTGGCGGCGCTACTGTGAATGGCTATGATATTGTCTGCCAGCCAGCGAAGGTGCGCTCAAGTATTGGAATTGTATTTCAGGCTCCAAGCAGCGATGATATGCTCACTGGCTACGAAAACCTGCAACTGCATTCCATGCTGTATAGTATCCCGCGGCACACAAGGAAGCAAAGGATAGACGAAGTGCTCAACCTGGTTGGACTGACTGAGCGCAGGCACGACCAAGTCAAGACGTATTCTGGCGGCATGCGGAGGCGCCTTGAAATTGCACGTGGATTGCTTCACAAACCAAAGGTGATGTTCCTTGATGAGCCAACGCTTGGGCTTGACCCAGCAAGTAGGGAGACGATGTGGAAGTATATACAGCGCCTCGTAAGAGAGGAGAAGATGACTGTGATTTTGACGACACATTACATGGAAGAAGCCGACATACTCTGTGACAGAATCGGCATTATTGATAAGGGAAGAATAGTAGCCCTTGACACGCCCAAAGGGTTGAAGGCAGGGCTTGGAGGCGATATCATTAGGATAAAGACGCGCAACAATCCAGATAAAATCAGCCAGCTTGACTTTGTTCACAAAGTCGAGCAGAACGATGGGTTTTTGGTAATATCAGTCAACAACGCCAAGCGGGACCTGCCAATGCTGCTGCGGCACGTCGACGCAGACATAGCCGAGTTTGCTAGTCCCACGCTCAATGATGTATTCATTCATTTGACTGGTCGCAACATCAAGGAAGAGCCTGAGGGAGGTTTTGCAGAGAAGTATGCAAAATACGACTAGCATACAGGATCATTTGGCCAAAGTGTATGCATTATGGCTTCGGGAGTTCAAAGTTTTCTTGCGGGAGCGGAGCCGGCTTGTGGCATCAACCTTTACCCCCATCCTATGGCTATTTGTAATTGGATCAGGATTGGGTTCTGCAGCACCTTCGGAGTTGCCGCCGGGCGTTGACTACCAGCAATTCATTTTCCCCGGCATCGTGAGCATGTCAATAATATTTACATCTGTGTTTTATGGATCGTACATAATATGGGATCGCAAATTTGATTTTTTAAAGAGTGTGATGGTGGCGCCGGTTAGCAGGGCTACGGTGTTTGTAGGCAAGACGCTGGGCGGCATGACTAACTCACTTATTCAGGCTGCAATACTTATTGCAATCGGGGTTGCGATAGGAATTCCATTCACACCTCTCTCACTTGCACAGGCTGCAGCAGTAGTGCTACTGATGTCGTTTGGGCTCACGTCTCTTGGACTAGCCCTTGGTAGCTATATGTACAGCCTTGAAGGATTCCAGATGATCGTTAGCTTTGTGGTATTTCCTCTATTCTTTCTATCCGGTGCTCTCTTTCCACTTGACAACCTACCGGAATGGCTTTCAGTTCTGACGGCTGCTGACCCTGCTACATACGGTGTGGATGCTTTGAGGAACTTGACGCTTGGCACTGGTACCTACGGAGTTGAGCTTGATCTCGCAATTCTGGTCGGCTATACTGCCGCACTTGGAGCTTTTGGTGTCTATTCTTTTGCCAAGATGAAGGCGGTTTGATTGATTTTATTGGATTGCGGTTTTATCTGTTTGCACCAATATTCAATATACCCTTTCTAGGAGTTCTTAGCAGTAAGGATTTTTTACAGTATATAAGAGGTTATTGCAACCAAGGAAAGCGAGGGGTCGTCGTCTAGCTTGGCAGGATGTCAGCCTGGGGCGCTGGAGGTCGTGGGTTCGAATCCCACCGACCCCACCATATTTATGATACTATTAAACCATGATCATGTTCTAGTGACATTGAGCATCGATTTTGAATTCGTCACATAACGGTTGAAGAGAGAGTCAACAATTCAACTCATGAGCAAAGTTAAGAATTTATGTTGCATCTTCATACAGAATAGCTTAACTGTGGTGCTAATCAGAACGGCATTTTCTTATGCATATCCAAGAATAGCTATGGGGCCGGCCGGATTCGAACCGGCGACCTCCAGCGCCCGAGGCTGGCATCCTGCCAAGCTAGACAACGGCCCCAGAATTGCACGGTGTCTGGATGCAATCCGTATTATATGTCTATTAATATGCTAGGTTGACTGTCTTGAGACTGTTCTGCACTTCAGTTTGAAAAAGCCGTGTCACCAAATTTTTTCCACTACCACTAGTTTATCTTTTGTATTTTGCATCTTTCTTAATGTGAATTAACGCATATTACACTAATCAATACTCTAGCTTTTCAGGAATCTGTTCAGATAAGGGGTTGAAAAATGCTCTGCTCATCTCGCTAAAAGTTAATTCCATTCTTTAACATACCAACCTAACTGCAATAACCAAGAAGAACAATCACAATATTTCAGTAATGGAAAACCTTATCTTCGACAATCATCCATGCAACTTTATGGCTGAAGAAGCGTTCATGTATGCTGTGACGACAGGGATCTTTGCCTTCCTTGTAGCAGTGCTTTTTGGGACAAGAGCAGTACGCAAGCGTAAAGAGCCAGAGAACAGGCCAGTTGAAACCGAATCGTCCTTCTCCGGTAGTTCTGGAAGTGGAGAAAAGCGAATCAAGCGATTCAAGTCAGATGGCACCCCAGTATACGAATAGGAAAAACATCTGGACACTATATCACGGAATTACAGCTCAGATAGCATGCCTATTATTTGATGTTGTCACTCTTTTCATAATGTGAACACTAAAAAATTAGAAGAGTAGGAAACGATTCGACTTAAAAGAAAACTTAAGACTAGAATAAAAGACATGGCAGCCCACAAGAAATTTTCATTCCTACGTAAAAAACCTCTCCTGCTATATATGCTTGGAGCTAG
>JAICVG010000187.1 GCA_025935445.1 Nitrososphaera sp.
AATGATTGCAGAAGAGTTGCAACCTGATGTAGTAATATGCCTGGGTGAAAATGTATTGCTACTTGATAGGTCTAAGATCCGGTCGTCGAAGATTCTGCAGGCTAGCTCAAGCAGTCAGGTATACAAGTCAAGGCTTGAGCGCTTGAGCCGCAGACTGGCTCAGTTCCTGCGATATGTTGGCAATGGATCTTATACTGTGAAGCTGTCACAAGTTAAGTTCGATTACATGAGCAAGCTTTTTTCGTCTTCCGATCTATTTCAGCAGCAGCCGCCGCCCATAAAGCAGCTAGAGCCAGAAAACATGACAGGAATGTTCGTTGGCCTTGGTTCAAAAGGCAGTGTTTCGGGCTTTGGTGTGATTATAAATGTCAGTCCAGGCAATGGCATCATACAAATCCAAACTAATACTAATTCCTTTGACACTATCTACCTTAGTAACGTCAGGCTGAGCAGCGACAGGATAATGGAGTCCGGCTCACCTGACTAAGAAGACTGGGTCTTTGAGCCCAAGATGATCAAAAGCCTCAATTCTTTGCCTGCATGCGTAGCAGCTACCGCAGTGAACACTCCCCTCCCTGTGGCAGCTCCACGTCAGTTCTATAGGCGCTTTGAGTTTGATAGCAAGCCTAATTATCTGTTTTCTGTTCATCTCTGCAAGTGGAAGCAGTATTTGATACGCTTGGCCATTGCACAATAGACACGCTTCTTTGAAAAGGATATTTATTTTCTCTATGAATCTTTTTGAAGCATCTTTGAAGAATTTAGCGTCGTGCAGGTTGTGACCTCCGATGATCCATCTGGCACCGAGATATTCTGCATAGTGGGCGCCTATCGAATAGAATATCATGTTCCTAGCTGGTACATATGACGACTCTTGGGCACCAGAATGGGGGTTTTTGAAGTGTCCGCTGTAAAAGTCGCCTGCTTCCTTTACAAATGGCAGGTCTATTTCAATTAGATTGCTTATCCCTGCAGCCTTGGCCAGTCTGACACTGGCACGTTTTTCCTGTACAGGTCTACCAAAGTAGTTGAAACTAACTGCAATTACTTCCGAATATTTTTCCTTTGCCCAGTAAAGACAAGTAGCAGAATCGAGGCCGCCTGAAAGCATTACAAGAGCCTTATCGCTCCTCATCTACTACTTCTCTTTCTTTATACCGGCAATTATGTGAGCACCCTTGTTGATGCCTTCATAGATGTACACTCCAAGGGCCTCTACATTCTGAGGCATTCTGGGTGCAAGCAGTTTGATTATTTCCGAAGAAAGCTTCTCTACCGTTGCTTCCCCCGAGAGCATGTATGTAGTTGACTTTGGTAACTGAAGGCTAAAATATCCTTTTGGTCCCTCAAATGCTACGTAATAATGGATATCGTCCTCCTTTTGGAGGTATTTCTTGTTAATGAAGAATTTGTGATCTATTGCATTGAGCGTCTCTTTGATTATCCTCTTTGCTTCTCCAAAGTCAACTACTAAGTTGTTCTTCATGCTACCAATTATCTCCACCATTACAGTAGATGTGTGGCCATGGAGAACAGAGCATTTCTCTACCAGCGGCAGGATATGGGCATAGTCAAATGCAAGCGTTGGATCCTCGATAAAGATAGAGCCAGTATGCATATGGTCACCACTATCGAAAAAGAAAAGTGAGTCTATTTCGTTTATTCTGCTCACATATTTTGAGTGGCCTACAGCAATTATATCAAGTGTTGGGAGCTTCTTGCGTATATTCTTAAACTTGATAGCATCCTCTTCAGAATCTACAACTTCGATGTATTTGTTGCCTCCTGTTTTGAAATCAATTTTCAAAGACTCTCCATCTGGCATTCTTACATTGACATCATACTCGTATTTCTGAGTAAGAAACGACAACATTTTTGCAACAGACAATTCTGATCTACTCCGGAGCAAATTGCCTCTGTCTATATACTTGAGATCGCTGTTGAGAACGATCCTCTCTTTGGTCATTTTTTCTATTCCTATTCAACAGAATTTGGTCTGGAATATATATATAAATCGTATTTTTCTCCTATCTGGCTGTGCATTTATCTGGGCATAAAGTGTATCTAAACGCCATTGATTGCCTTAAGACAGGCCCTACATGATGCAGTATCTGAGAATATTTCAGAAACCCCTAGAGTAGGGGTGGCTTTCTCAGGTGGAGTAGATAGCTCTCTTCTTGCCAAGTTGTGCAATCATCTCAGGAAGCAAGTTACGCTTGTAACGATAGGTTTTCCTGGCTCTCATGATATCGACTTCTCAAAAAATATGGCATCAAAAATGGGCATGGATCATAAGGTGTACGAGATCGAATATGGTGACTTTCAAGAAAAACTGCAGCATGTACGGCAGACAATAAGGTGCTCAAATACTTCTCACATTGAAAACTGCATAGCCTATTTTTATGTCTCTAGGCTTGCAAAGCAAAATGACCTAAATGTAGTCTTGAGCGCTAACGGATGCGATGAGCTATTCTGCGGCTATGACAGATATCGTAAAGTCTATTGTGATGGAGAGACACAGATAAACAGGTTAATGGAAGTGAGCCTGGTCAATGAATTTGCTCTCATAGAGGAAATCAAAACTGTGGCAGCTCAATTAGGGATACAAGTCCAGCAACCGTTTCTGTCCTCTAAATTCATCCAATTTGCCAAGGCTATTCCTATCGACCAAAAGATCAAAGGACCTGATGACATGATAAGAAAGCACATTCTGCGAGAGGAAGCTCTTGCACTAGGCGTGCCCGAAGAATCTGCAATGAAGCCCAAGAAGGCACTTCAATACGGGTCATCTATTCACAAATACTTCAAGAAAATAGAAAGAAGAAGAAGATGATTTTACTCTTGAGGTAGTTTTTGCACGTTATTGTGCTAAGATATGTTATATTCTAATCTACGTAATACAACTCATTTTTTGTCATTTATGAGCTATGTTAATAGAAGTTGCAAAGGCATATGATGCATATTTTTTTACATCAGCATACTCATCATCTGCCGGTGACTCTCTTTAAAGTAGTCTCAGCAGAGAATCCTTTTTCAAGGATTGCTTTTATTTTTTCATTCTCAAGGAGTGTCTCCATGAGCTTCTGTTGCTCTTCCTTTGGAACTTCATTGGAAGTTTCAAGTGAGTCAATCGCCTTGAGCTTCCAATAGTTGTTGAGTGCATTCTCTATTGTAACCTTGCAGTCATAAACGATCCTGCCAAACGTGGTGAGAATATACTTGCCATTCTTTCGCCTTACAAGTCCAGCACTTGTCATCCTAGATAGTCTCGAATAGTACTGTTTGCGGGTAAGTTTGGTCCTGCTCTTAAGGTTCTTACTATCAATTGTCTCTAGGGCAACAGTTGTAAATAATTCAATTGATTTATCATCAGCAATGGTTCTTAGAACTGATGCTGCTGATGTTTGAGATTTGGCCAATAGCTAGCACTCATCTTTAGAGGAAGCCTATACCGGTTATTATAGATTCTTTTCCTATTGGGTGCGGATATGGAGAAATAATTGCCATTTTAGGAGATTAATTCTACACATCATATATAAAGGGTATGTTATATTTACGCTATATACATTTCTAGTCATAAGGGCAAGAAGGATCCGACTACCATGCCAAATTGCAGTACCGTATAAAGCGGGAACCATTTTTTGTGTTGCTCTCGCATTAATTTCATATCTTCAAACATTTTGCGTATATTGTTCATTCTGAGTAGTGCAAGCGATGCCACGATAGTTACTGCAATAGGAGTCATCATCGTGCTTATGCTATCGTGCTCAACAAATGTCGCATAAAGCATCCAAGATATTGCTGGCATGCTCACCGATAGGATAATCAACATTTTGACGGCATTTTCGCTGCCCAGGACAATTGGAATTGTGCGTCTGCCTGCTGCCTTGTCTCCTTTAATATCTCCCAAATCGTTGATTGTTGAGCCGACAAATATCATGGTACCTGACATTGTAATAGCGTGAATTGCTACAATTGGATTGTTGATTGCAAGCTCTATACCATAGCTCCAGGTGATGCCGAGCATAGTACACAGCATATAAAATGATGCGATAGCGATATTCTTGATCACGAACCGAT
>JAICVG010000230.1 GCA_025935445.1 Nitrososphaera sp.
AAAGCTATTTGTATGAAGTTTTAACATTAGTCGCAGGTGGTCTCCACCTTATTGATCTTATTTTTACGGTTTCTCTAGTGTACGTTGTTTTATTCTATATTCATAACCAACCGACTAATCTGGTGTATATTGCAAAATTTGTCTGCAACATATGCTGATGTTTATTAAAAGAAATAGATGACACGTGCTAACTGCCTTTGTAGGAAATTTTGCAAAACTATCATTGATCGATACTTTAGCTTAAAGGAAAATTACCAAAAGGAAATCAGCTCGGCGCCAATAAGAGATACAGGGTGAAGGAGAAGGGATGTGAGCTTTTGCCAGATGTGCTCTGCTGAGTAATATACCTACTTTTTCTTATCCACAGATCGCAGTGATGGAAAAGAAGAAAACTATTCATGAAATTGACGATGAAAAAACTCTATAGCAGGCAGAGTTTTTCATACAAAGGAGTCGTTGCAAAATATGTATAAAAGGAAGATTGAATGCAAGCCTGCAGGAATTTCTTACTGCCTATACACTAGGTATTTGATTACTCTCGCCACTGCTATTGCCGAAGCTCCAGTTGCAGCTAATACAAATGTGACAGTGCTTAATGGGAGCAAGACATCCAGTGCGACTACTGTGATTGCTAGAATTGCCGTTGCTGCACCGACAATAATTGCCAACAATTTATTGACTACTCTTCTGTGTCTGCTTGCCACATAGCCCACCGGCAAAAGATAAACAGCTCCTATAAGCATGCTTGATACTACCCCTGCCAATATTGCTCCAACCTCACCGCCTCCTACTGCTACATGAACACGCTCTGCAGCCATCAATATTCCAAATAGGGGATACAATGCTACCTTGACAGTTGACTGCATCCAAGGTTGCTCTCTCTCATATTCTGCTATCTGCGGACTGAATGAATAATAGACGGAGTCAAATATCTTCATGAAGGCTGTGCCGGATGCCGTTGACAAGATGTAGTTGTCACGAAAGTAGCGCAAGTACTGCACTTGAGGTGTCAGCTCAGAGCCAAACGCAGCTGTTGCAATGAGGCATTGGGATTGAGGTGGCTGCGGGTGTGGGTTAGGATTGCCAGTTCCCTGTTGTACGACAACGTCTATCTTCGCACTTTCACCTTGACTATTGATGTTGTTTGCAGCCAGAGTGACCGTTCCTGCCTTTGAGAAAGTGTACTCATAAGAATAGGTGCCAAACTCAGATGACATGTGAGTGCTGTGAATCTCATTGCCATCCTGTATCAACACAAGATCAAATGACGATCCCCTGAGGAGGTCGCCTGTAGCGGGATCTTGAATGTTCATGACAAACGTTGTTGGAACACCTGTTTCAATTATGTCAGGACCCCACGACAGCTGGAAGAGGAATTTTTCGCCTGGCAGCGACAGTATGTCAAGTGGGAACCTCGGCTTCTCTGCTGGCGCAAGCGTAAACACTGCAGTTTCGCTGTCATCTAATGTCTCCTCAATGCGGTGCAGCATGGCGTTGTTGACTACAAAATGTACGATGCGGTTCTGCTCAGAGGTGTAGTCGTCAATGACCACCGCTTGCGCCTCAAGCTCCCTGTTGTTCAGCGTTCCACGATAGCTGTTCGTTTGCAACTCTTCAATAGTCTTTGGGAACTGAACTTCGGTATGGAGCACAGGCACTTGATCTACGTAAGTGTGTTCCCACGTAAACGGCATTTCAAACTTGATCGTCTTGTTGGAATAGTCGAAATTGGTAATCTCGTCATAGTACGTCTTGACCACCATTTGTTCCTCGCCTTGCGGCGTTTGCACACCAAACATGTATGACGTGCCAATGCTGACAAAGAGATCGAACTTTTGGTCGAACTGCACTGCAAGTCCGGCGCTACTCTCCTCAATAATCACCATAATATGGTACAGCCCGCCTGCTGTAAGGATCCTGCTCTGCAACTCAACTGGGTTACTCTGACTCACTTCGATATGCTCATTTGGCTTAGCTTGGCCGTTTACTTCCCAGCCTTGTATATTCCTGTCGGGGATCAGGTTTGCCTTCACAACACCGTCAGATGATCTGAATCGCTGATCAAGCAGAATTTCGTTATTCAGTTCAACAACTATTCTGAAGTCAATACCAGGGATAGTAGAGTTACGGGTTGGATCGTCAAGTGCTCTTACTATAAAGGTGGGCTCACTGCTGGGAACCTGATCTAGAAATGTGGGATTTATTGATGCTTCTACTGAAACCTCTTTATCGGAGATGGTAATGGAAGGCGATATGTCAGTTCCAAGGCCGTGGCCATATGCAATAGAGATAGAAGAAATAATAATAATAATAATAATAGTAACAAGCAGTAGCGTCAGTGAAGCAGAATATCGCTTCAGAATGCTGTACATGGCTGATGCATCTGCAAAAGAGACTAATCACTATATAAAGCACTAAAACGAGTCTAACAGGGATGGGAAGGAAGGAATGGATTTTTCTTAAATTTTAGATTCTCTGCATGAAAAACTGTTTACGCTAGTCTGAATACGCCAATTCAGAGTTTCGCAAAACCTTAAACCTTACACTAAAGTATTCGGCGATGCGCTGCGCGCTTTTTGGCTATTGTAGAAAGGGCGCATAGTAGTAGTATAGATGTCGCCGCTCCTTTGGAATTCTTTAGTTTTTCAACCGCAATCCTGCAGGCGTGCGCTCCTAGGATACTTTTACATATGTAGAAACCAAGCTATGGGCAACCCCTGATCTAGCAGCAAAAACTCTGTAAGAAGCTCTATCAATGATTCAATGTCATCAATGCATGTATCTGTGATACATATTCCCATAACACTTTGGTTCGCTATAACTTTACACAGCCATACTTGCGTGATCTATTAGCTAGAGATGACCGGAGGTATTCATTTTTCTTTATTAGGTTTATTTGTTAGTTTTTTTCTCTCCTCTGTGGGGATATTCCAAATTAACGAAGTATAACCACGCAGTCTTGAAGTAGTATAATGAAGTTCTGCCTTATTATTTCATAGTGCCTTTTATAAATACAAAATTCCCATAACCTTATAGAAAAGTGAACAAACTAAAGCAGACTGTGTTAGCAGCTAACAGTGGGTTACTACTCCCCTTCTCCCTATAGACCCACGTAATTCCTCTATGACCGCTAACACAGTCTTCTTTAGTTTACTAAAGAATGTGGTACTTATGCATTATTGCACTTGAGCAATGTTATTTCGTATTCTTCATTTAAAATAATGTTACCTAGCATAAATAATTGCTGCCGCAAGTGAAGTTTATCTCGCATTTTTCTTTTTTTAGATAATTGACGACGAGTGTTGTAGCAATTCTTCTAATAATAATAATAAGAATATAATGCTCGTCACTTGTATGCTGCGTAATAGCTTATTTATGAATTATTTTGCATAGAGGCACATCACTTGCGCTAATATACAAAGATCCAAAAAGGCACAGTTGGAAACAGCTGTCCTAGATACTGTGTTATCATCAAATAGCAGTAGAAAAAGAAAGAGGAAGATGCCTATATTGTCAAAGGCCAAGAAGACCAAAGCAAAGAAATAGTCTTTCA
>JAICVG010000050.1 GCA_025935445.1 Nitrososphaera sp.
CTATGCAACTATATGAGGTATACACTCATTATATGCGACGTTCACCACAGCATTGAGTCAAACATTGATGAGCAGATCTGCGAACAGTGCAGAGGTACTTTGGTTCGTGAACACTAGCCTTAGCAATTTTGCCACCTAATAGATGATTAAAGAATTTAATAATGCTGCCTGGGTGCTATATTAGATATATGACAGGAGGCGGAGGAAAACAATGGATCAACGGCGAAACCATCACAGGCATTGCACTAGTGCTTTTGGCCCTCTTGTTCATCTGGGCAGCGACCATGAACGCTGTATGGGCTAGGATACTTTTGGCTGCCTACCTTATCTTGGCAATTGGCCTGGGCTTCATTGTACTGGGTATAATAACCATGCGTAGGACAAACCGTACGTATTCAGAAGGACATACTCATAACTACTAGTGTGCACATGTAATGTTTAAAACACTGATCAGTTTCATGCAATACCATGCCTGATACCTCCGACGACGTCCTAGCAACATTTGCCAATACTGAGAAGACTTTCTTCGAGCTTGCAAGTGAGCAGAGACTAGCAATAGTATTCCAGCTCAATAATAAAAGCGCCAAAATATCGCAACTTGCCAAGGATCTCGACATCACCATGCAGGAGGTCCATCGCAATGTCAGTCGCCTGCAGGACGCTGGCCTAATTGAGAAAGATCCTGAGGGCATATTTTCGCTTACCACTTTTGGCAATACTATAATCAAGCAGATCCCAACGTTCAACTATCTCTCAAAATATAAGGAGTATTTTTCGGAGCATGTCTTGGGCGAGCTCCCTATCAAATTTATCATGAGACTGGGGGCGCTTGACAAATGCGGATTCATCAAGGGCATTGTAGCAATACTTGAGCGTTGGAAGGACATTTATCGAGAGGCTGACCAATACATCTATGAAATTGTGCCGCAAGTGCCAATAGATCTGATCGAGCCAGCGGTGACTAGGGTAAAGGAAAAGGCCGTAAAATATAGCTACGTCTTTCCAAAGAATGTTATCATCCCAAGAGGCAGAAAGGAACTTTTGAAAAAGCTTGGTCACAATGAACTCTTGAGCAAAGGAGCGATAGAAAGAAGAATGGTGGAAAGTGTGCAGGTTGCAGTGATACTGAACGAGAAACAGGCCTCAGTCCTTTTCCCAACACAAAAGGGGGAGACTGATATGAACATGATGTTCTTCAGCTCCGACTTCACCTTTCACGAGTGGTGCCTTGACTACTTTCGCTACCGCTGGTACGGCTCTGATATCTTTGACGAAAGCAGGCTAAAAGAAATCTAATTTTGATCTGGCTACTTCAACCACTCTATAGAAATATCTTGGTATGTACCGCTTGGCAATATGCGTCTTATTGAAATTGGGAGCGCTTTCTGCTCTATTTCCTCAACTGCAACCGCAATCGAGCTCGTGATATGTTCAGGCACTTTGACAAGTGGAGGAGCGCCAAGTGACAGCTGAAGTGACCTTGCCCCTGTTATCCTTGCTCTCTCAAACCTTGTAAGCCAAGCAGGACCAATCAGTACCTTATTGTCCTGAGCATCAATCTCTTTAAGCTCATATTCAAATTCCGCATAAATAACTACCTCGTCTGCCCTGCGGGACGATTTCTTGGTGGTGGTGCCGCCTTGCTCTTCTTCCTGCTTTTCATTTATCCTAACTTTTCTGTTTGAAGCACTAGTCTTCTTGGTCGTTTTGGCAGTAGCAGATTTTTTGGGTGCAGCATGTCTTTTGGAAGAATGTTTGACTACCAAGAACAATCCAAAGGATAATGGATATCTAATTAAATGTTTTGCCGTAACTCTTCAAAACTCACACTGGAGCTATATTATCTAACTGAGATGATAGGCATCTTATATTTATATTTTCACTATATGTTCTTGGTGCTGTCAGGATTCTTTCACTATATCTGACGTTTGGTTTGGTATTACCCCCTCCTCGTTGCCTCTGCCATCTTTCCTATGTCCTGTATTATTTGGTTTTTTTGTCCTGGCCTTGCAATTATAGCATTTATCATCTATTTTTACTAATATACGAAACATTTTCATTACATTCTACGTCTATTTTTTGTAGCAATGATGCAGCCCGGAAGCGCTGGTTCCGTATCTAGATTAAAAATTGCAATTGAAATACAAGACAAAGGCTCTGCATCGGCTGAGCTTGTACGTCATCTTGCCCCTCTAACTATTGGAACCGTACTAAAAAGCCTTCCACTACAAGACAGAGTGCACAGGTATGTAGACAAATTCGTATATGTTGAAACTGGGCTTATGATCGGACCGGAAAAACACAGAACACAATTTCACCGGGGTGATATCGCTTACCTTACTTCAAATAGCTCCATTTGTGTCTTCGTGCAGGATGCTAAAGTTCAGCCGATGAATTTGCTGGGTATAGTCACGTCTAACCTTGAGGTTATTGAGTCAAGCCGCCCCGGGGACGTGATGACAGTTAAAGAAGCTAGTGTTTGATCACGTGGTAGACCCTATGGCCGCTGTAGCCGCCTTCAGCCTTGACGATACCCTTTGCTTCCAGTGACTTGATGAAAGCGTTGGCGACTGAAATCTTGACACCTATGTTCCTTGCCACGCCTTGAGTTGTTATTGCCTTCATGCCTTGGATTACCTTCATGCCTTGGGGTTCTTCAATTGTCACAGCAAGCTTTTGCTTCTGCTGAGGCTTGGAGCCTGCTTTCTTCTCTGCAGCCGATTTGATCTCGGTTTGTCCTGGCCCTGTTTGGGCACTCTTATCTGAAGCATCAGCTGGCTTCTTCTTATTGCCACCCATTATTTTATTTACCTGCTTGCCGCCCTTTAATAATGTTAGCTAGCCTTGCGGTAAACTTCATCATTATTTTGCCTGCTTGAGCTTCTGCTGCATTCTCTCAATAAGTGGCCGCTGCTTCATCAATTGCTGTATATCTGTTCTGATACCCTCTTGCTTTGTAGAAGATCTAGTCCTTGTTGAACTATCTGGCACCTGCTATTTGACAGTCCTTAGTTCTTCTTTTGCAAACGTCATCTGCAGTTGTTGCTACTCTATCTGCGTCTGCGTCTTTGTCTTATAGAATTAGACTATGATCTCCAGCCATCACCTTGTATGCTTGACCTGCTTTCTAAAGGATCACTGCTAATCATCTAGGTTCCTCATCCTCGGCCATAGTAGCCACCGTAAAGCATATCATAGATTAATATTCACTAAGTGTACAGATTTGAAGCGCTTTGGATTTCAATTCCTTAGTAGAGACATTTGAGCGTATGGAACAAACCTCGAGCAGAATTGCGCTTACTGGATACCTTGTTACACTTCTCAAAAGGACACCTGCCAACATTATCGACAAGGTGACTTATCTAATTCAGGGTAAACTTTACCCCGACTATGAAGGAGTAGAAATGGGGATCGCAGAAAAAATGGTCCTCAGGGCAATTGCAAGCTCGTCTGGCAAAGATGTATCGGAAATAGGGCGAATATACCAAAAGAGAGGTGACCTTGGAGAGGCGGCACTGGAAGTCATGAAGTCAAAGAGCCAATCAACCTTATTTTCAGAGCCTATGACAGTCGAGCGCGTATATTCTACTTTTGACAAAGTTGCACGGACAATTGGTGTTGGCTCACAGGAGATTAAGCTGCGTCTAATAAGCAGTTTGCTGAATGATGCAACGGCTGCAGAGGGGTGTTATATAATTAAGTTCGTTATGGGGCAGCTGCGGCTGGGCATTGCTGATTACACTGTGCTTGATGCCCTTGCGATTGCATTTACTGGTAACAAGGCAAACAGGCAGGTGCTTGAAAATGCATATAACGTCTCAAGTGACCTTGGCACAGTGGCAAGATTGCTTGTAACCAAGGGGCTCGAAGCAGTTAGCTCGATCAAGATAACACTCTTCAAGCCTATCAGGCCGATGCTTGCAGAGCGCATCAGGACAGCAGAAGAAGCACTTGAGCGCATGGGGAGCAGGGCAGCAGTAGAATATAAATTGGATGGCGAGCGCGTACAGGTGCACAAGGGCAAGGATAGAGTAGAATTATTTTCAAGGAGACTCGAAAAGATTACGAGCCATTATCCAGATGTTGCCCGTGCATTAAAGTCCATAAAATCAGAAGTGATACTGGAGGGTGAAGTAGTGGCCATAAACATAGAGACAGAGGAATATCTTCCCTTTCAGGAACTAATGCACCGTCGACGGAAATATGGCGTAGAGGAGGCAATGGAGAGCTACCCTGTCGTCATGAACTTTTTTGATGTACTCTACTTCGACGGCAAGAGCAAGACAGAAGTGTCATATATGGAAAGGAGAAAGTTGCTGAAGAAAATAATTGATAGGATCCAAAATAACAAGTTAAGCTTGATCAAGCAGACTATTGCAACTGAGCCACATGAGATCGATAGGTTCATGGCGGCTGCAATTGAGAATGGCTGTGAGGGCGTCATGATAAAGCATCTCTCAAGCACATACCGCGCTGGTGCAAGAGAATACGCCTGGGTCAAGCTCAAGCGTGAATATACAAGCGATTTTGCAGATACACTTGATCTTGTCATCGTTGGCGCACTGCATGGTCGCGGAAGGCGCGCAGGCAAATATGGAGCGTTACTGTTAGCGGCTTATGATCACAATGCTGACATGTTCCGTAGCGTGACCAAGGTAGGGACTGGCTTTACCGATGTGCACATTGAGCAATTCTACAAAGAGCTCGAGAAGCATATAGTAAGCCAGCGGCACGCAAGGGTCGATACTGGCATGGAAATGGACATTTGGTTTGAGCCTAAGATCGTTATTGAAGTCATTGCCTCAGAGATCACCATTAGTCCATCGCATACGGCCGCCAAGAACACAATAAGGCCGGGCTATGGTCTTGCTCTACGCTTTCCAAAATTCACAGGCAAGATAAGGGACGACAAAAAGCCAGAAGATGCAACGACCGTTGACGAGATTGTGGCTGCATATAAAAGACAGTTGAAGGCAGTCGGCCACTCAGGCGCAAAGGTGCAGATAGAGGACGAGGAAGACGATAAATAAGATTGATGCGCTGCACACTAGTGAGGAGTGAAACATTGGAGATCGGGCATAATATTGTTCTAGCAATATGTAGAAGCTGGATAGACTTGGCTAAGCCACCGAGACCAACTCATTAGGGCCGATATAAAGAGTCGCCGCCCATCCTTTTCATCCTATCGAGCTCTCGTTCAATTGTGCCAGCCATTTCCTCCAGCTCTTCTAGTCCCTTGAACCTCTGGTATGTCAGCTTTTCAAGCGAAACTATGAGACTCTTTGCTGATCTATATTGCAGCATCTGGGGGTCATCGATCTCCGCAAACAAGCCAATACCCTGAATGTTGTTTCTTTTAGCATAGCCCAGTATCAGGCCATTGAAACCCGTTATCAGCGACGAGCCAGGAGTGGTGTTGTGACCTATTTTCACTATTTGGTCTGTTAGCTCTTGCGAGGTCGTTGTGACAAGTGTCATTGGGTCCTTGCCATAGTTTCGGTCTGTGTGGAATGCGCCCAAGGTATAAATTAGTTGTACTCCGTGCAACTTAGCAATATTGATGACATCTTGGCACAATTCATAAAGCTCGTAGTTGGTCTGAGGCTGCCCAACTCCGCCCCCAAAAACGATGATGCTCTTGATGTAGCAGTATTCCCACCTTTCTTGTTGAAAGTCAATATGGCCTCCTTTATCAATAACATAATTTGGATAAGGCGGCAAGACATACCTAAACAACCGGCTACTGAGACTCTTGTTAATAAAATCGATGGCGATACTGCCTACGTTTCCCATGTCCTGCATGGCTGCAATCATTATTGGCTTGCTTACATCGGGCTCCTCAACGTTAACAAATTCCATTACATTTTCTCTTGACAGCAGACAATAAAAAAGTTAGTAGTTTGATTCCTGCAACGATTAAAAGCCGGCCATCGAGTTGTTGATTTACCTTGTCAGGGAGTCCTTTAATATCAGACGACTATAAGATTGCGATTGAAGGCTGGAAGACCCGCAAAGACCAGCTGCTTAGACAGCGAGAATCAGTAACGAGGATAAACTACAAGGGGGAAAAAGTGAACATTTTATCACTTTTGAAGCAAAAAAACAGTTGAAGGTAAAAATATCCTGTGTATACATTATTGCAGGCGTGGACAGCAAGGTTCTCAGCGTAATATCTAGGCTTAATATGCAGTCAAACCGAGAAAGAAGCGGCAGAGTAAAAGTTGCACCTGATCAGGAGATGCTTGCCATCACAGCCGATACTGGTATATTCTTTTCAGTACTTCTCAAGGCAATCAAGGCAAGACGCATATTAGAAGTGGGTACATCAGCAGGGTTTTCCACACTGTGGTTCGCCGACGCAATGGGCAAGAACCATAGCACAAGGATAATAACGATAGAAATGAACCCGCAAAAAGTAGAGCGGGCATTGAAAAATTTCAAAGAGGCCGGTATTGATAAGATAATAGAGATAAAACAAGGCATCGCTCTTGACCTGCTGCATAAGCTCAAAGGCAAGTTTGATTTTGTCTTCCTTGATGCAGATAAAGAGAACATCATAAGATATTTTGACATTGTCCTACCAATGGTAAGAATTGGAGGGATAATTGCAGCAGATAACATGCTTTATCCTGACCATTTCCGACCTGCTATGAGAAAGTATACGCGCCATGTGCACACCAAGCCCAACATCCAGTCAGTCACTGTGCCAATAGGAATGGGAGAAGAGATTACGATCAAACTGCGCAACTAATTGTAAATCTTTCTTTCAGAATGGAATCGTACATGCGATGTGACCTGTTCTGCATCGCATGTTATACTGAAAAAGCACTAAATTTGTGATGACAGCCAATTCCTGCACCGTCATCCTCCATAGAAAAAGACCCCAATAAGCGCTGCGTTGTAAAAAGTCTGATGTCTATCGCTTTAATACTGGCTGGGCAATATCTGCTGTGATGACGACGGCATTGCATCGTACTATGCTAAAAGTGATAGCGGAACATCTCACTAATGCATATACAACCTGAGAAGGAATA
>JAICVG010000197.1 GCA_025935445.1 Nitrososphaera sp.
GCATTTGATGACATCAGCTTTGATGTAGTAGCCAAGAAGTGCGCAAAAGATCTTGTAGGAAAGTACAAGACAGTCTCACTTGTAACTGACAGCCAACACCTTCACAAAATAGACAGCGTGAAAAAGATATTTGAAGATCATGGCTACAACATCATAATTGGAAGAGGCAGAGGTCAACTTCGTGACGCGCAGGTATTTGGTTGCGAATTTTATCCGGCCTATAATGTACAAAAGCAGGTTGACGCCTACATTTTCCTAGGACAAAGCATGTTTCACTCTGCTAGCGTGGCTTTGTCTACTGAAAAACCGACGTTCATGCTTGACCCATATTTTGAAGAATATACTGAAGTAAATGAATTTGCGCAAGGCATGCAAAAGAAAGCAGTGCTGTCCATCTATAGGGCTCTTGATGCCAAAAAGATAGGAATAGTCATTGGCCTGAAGGAAGGCCAGTTTGCCCATGTACGAGCACTCGAATTGAAAAAGGAATTTGAGAAATTGGACAAGAAGGTCCAGATGATAGCCTTGACGGAGATAACCGAGGAACGCATCCAGATTTTCAAAGGCATAGATGCGTTTGTACAGGTCGCATGCCCACGGATAGGCACTGACAACCATTTCAAAAAGCCAATGCTGTCAGTGCCCCAAGCTCTTTCCCTTATCAAGCTTCTCAAGAAAGAGCCTATAGGTGACTTTCTCAAGATTCAACATTGGCTCTAACTTCAACGGGGGCTCCTCCGTATATCAGAATTTATATAAGGAATTTTCATTTTGTTACAAAAATACGTGTAAATACTATTGGAATTTGAAAAATATATGGCAAATAAATACACATGAACGATATCTTACTCTAATCTTTTACAAGAACAGTCTGCAAAGAATATATAAATTTTGCAAAATTCAGTTTTTTTGAATTAAAGAAATTGTATAAATCTTAAATAGACATAATGCATAATTGCTGCTGGTATATGACTAACTGAGGCCAATATGGCCTTGAATAATACGTTAGTCGTCGTTACCAGGTGATAAGAAAAATGACTTGTAAAGGTATATGTATACGCCACAAGGCTCAAAAGCCTGTTGGCTCAGGCAGATATGCCAGCGGACAAAAAAGATGCCAGATATGTGAGATATTCATAAAGTGGGATGGCCTTTGGTGCCCATGCTGTGGGTATAGGTTGAGGACTAAGCCTAGGAATTTGAAGTACAAGGCAAAACTGAGGGCCAGGACGAGGAAGCAAAATGAGCTCAAGGTGGTCAGGCCAATTACTGTTCGCGTAAGGTAAGCCAATGGAAAGCGAGCCGGAGGTTTTTGTAACCAAGATCGTCAGTCCAAGCACTGCACGTAATTTTTTTCTCAGCACCACCTTTTTCCAAAATGGCTGCTTTATCGTTATAACAGAAGGCCAGCCACGCATAGGCGCCGTTTCAATTGCTATCAGTGCGTCAAACAAGATTAGCACTGCTAAGGTCATACCAAGCAAGTACGATTCAATTTTTATCAGTACGGTGGCAGAGAAGGTATCATCCATGATAAATGGTATATCATTAGTATCGTTACACAGCAAGAGCCAGCTTCAGCTTGACGACATGAAGGCAATTATGGAAGAGGTAATGAATACTGTCAGTAGCAAAAGCTATGAAAAACAATAGCATAGATTTGCGCGGTTTCTTGTTGATGCTCCAAAGTGAGAATGAACTAGTCCGCGTAAAGCGCGACGTTAATGCTCAATATGAGATTGCAGCGGTTACTGCAAGATTAGATAGCAAACAGGCAGTACTCTTTGAGAAGGTGCGCGGGAGCAAGAGTAAAGTCGTCTGCAATGTTATAGCTACCCCCAGAAGGTTTTACCTTGCTCTTGGAGGTACGTCTGATATAGCAGATGACGCAGATGTCAAGAAGAATATCCATGCTCGCGTTGCAGAAGCTCTTCATAGCCTATTAGAGCCTACACGGACTCAAGGCGGCGGGCTATTTGAAGAAAACTCATCCAGAAGCTTGTACGACCTTCCCATAGTCACCCATTTTGAAAAGGATGCTGGACCATTCATTACATCCTCGATAGTATTTTCAGAGGATCAGGAAAACGGCAAGCAGAACCAGTCGACCCACAGGCTCCTGCGCCTTGATGATCATCACATGGCAATACGCATGGTAGAGGGCAGGCATCTTCATAAATGCTTCACTTACGCCCGCGACCGTGGCGAAGACTTGAAAATTGCAATAGGGATCGGAGTCCATCCTGCAGTCAACATTGCCGCAGCATATCAGGCAGCATACGGTGTAGATGAGATGCAGATAGCCAACTCGCTTCTTGATGGCAAGCTTATACTCTCAAAGACAAGCTATTCGCAGCTATATGTGCCAACTCATACCGAGATCGTTCTTGAAGGAAGGATCTTAAATGACAAGACACATGAGGAATGGATGGTCGAAATGCTCCGCACATATGATTTCAAACGCAAGCAGCCAGTCTTTGAGCTCGAGAGGATAATGCTCCGCAATGATGCCATCTACCATGATATCCTGCCTGGCTATGCCGAGCATCGCCTGTTAATGGGCTTGCCGGTTGAGGCTAAAATGTATGATTATATTAAAAATGTGGTGCCTACCACTCAGTCCGTACACCTTACAGAGGGCGGCAGCAACTGGTTATCGGCTGTAATACAGATAAAGAAGCGTTTAGAGGGCGAACCTAAGAATGCGCTCTTGGCGGCATTTACGGCTCATCCCTCGCTCAAGATGGCGATAGTGGTAGATGACGATATCAACCCCACCGACCCAATTGCAGTCGAGTATGCAGTCGCCACAAGGTGTCAAGCAGATAGAGACTTTATCATAATTGCAAATGTAAAAGGGTCTAGTCTAGACCCATCAAGCGACCAAGATAATTTACTCACGACGAAGGTGGGCATCGACGCATCTGCGACTATACTCAAGGCAAAAGAGAGGTTTGAGATCGCCAAAATTCCAGGAGAAGAAAAAATAAATCTTTCTGACTACCTTTAGATTAGGACAAGAGATTAAATAACCTCTGCATCATAGACATTAGGGTAGTAGTTATGAAGCCCAATAATTACGCTATGAAGGACTGGCATCTTGAACATGTTGAAAAAGTGATCGTCCGTTTTGTAAAGGGCATTTCTCCTGATGCATCTTCTTTTGAAAAACGTAATTACAAAAGATATAGCACAGTCTCAAGCTGTGCCAAGCAAATTGAGTATGACATAAAACATGGAGTCTCAACAGATGAAGTACTAGATGTTGTGAGAAAGATAAGGCATGACAAGAAGTTTAATGACTTGCAAAAAAATCCAGAATCTCTACAGCGGCTCGATGAGCTTGAAAGGCAGATTTCTGTTCCAAAAAAAGTGACTTCGACGTGGTATTAGAAAATGTCTGAATACCGCTTTACTGACGGCAATATCCTCGTTTTATATGCTATATATAAGAGCAAACCGGTAGCAGCCAATGGCGAGCTCCCAGATTACATCAAAGAGCGCATAAAGGTCGGCCTTGAAACCTATGGCATGATCATGAGGTCAAGGCCAGACAAGCATAAGACCATGGTCATGATAGTAGGAGCTCCCGGGCCGGCTCAAAAGGTTAAAGAAGAACTAGTCAAGGGCGGAATCAAAGACGAAATTATTGCAATAGATACTGATTCACAGAACATGGCTCAGACCATCAGCAGAATGGCAGATATGATAAAGACCAAACCAAACCCGCCTTTTATCTACTTTGTCGGCTCGGTTTGGCTGCACGACATTTTCAAATCGACAGTCATGGGCAGGCTTAAGGGCTACAAGATACAATTCTACGGCGCCCTTGATCACCGGCCAGTAGATGAGGTGGAGAGAGAAAAGGCACTTGATGTTCCAAAGAAGAGTATAGAAAATTACAAGCAGCA
>JAICVG010000088.1 GCA_025935445.1 Nitrososphaera sp.
CAGAATTGATATTAAAACCTAGGCGTTACTTACTAGTCTTCCTAAAGTAATTTCTTACCAGTTGAGGAAAGTACTCCTTTTCCAGCTCAACCACTTGCTCTTCTGTTTCTGCATCTGCATAGTCGAGTAGAAGGTTGACATTGAGTTCAAGAAATGTGTGGCCCCACTTGAACTTGTCCATCATTTTTGCCGCAAGCTCCTTTTCATTCAAGATGTAGAGGGCGCCTGCAAGTGCCTCTACGCTCGATAGCTTGTCCAGTTTGGCATAGTTAGTTGGGTTCGCAGCCAGCATCGCGGGGAGCCTTCTCGCTATTCCCTGAGCGGCAAGGCGTTGATGCTTTAGCACCTCGTCTGCGCGCTCCCATGAGCAGTCAATAGCACATACAGAATCTGCCACTGTACGGTCGTATCTCAAAACAGGAGCTTCTGAGAATGGGTTAAGCACAATAGTAGTCTTCGAGATAGACTTGACGGGCGTTGCTAAGCGAAACCTGACCAGCTTGGCTGCAGTACACTTGAAGGGATCGTCTTGGTGGAGCATATAGATTAGCGGCTTCATACTATATCATCTTTAGCCAAGATCATTAAAGTTTTTATTCGCTTGATTTTCACTTGTTGCATGCCGCCAGCGATATCTACAATGCATTTTCCATTTGAGCTAAAAAAGGATCAACTGGAGGCTGCCAAAGCATGGATTGACAATGGCTGCCGTGGATCTGTCATCTTTAGCACCGGCACCGGTAAGACCGAGATCGCGTTTGAGTGTGCAAGGTGGGCAGCTAAGCTGTCAGGGCAGGATCGCTTTACAATATTGTTTCTAGTTCCAAGGATAGTGCTGATAGAGCAAAATGTTAGACGTCTGCGGCGTTATGGCATTTCTGATGACCACATCGGCATTTACTACGGGGAGCGCAAGGACATTAAAGAGATCACTATCAGTACTTACCAGAGTGCCATCAATAATTACAACCTGATAAGGAATGCTAACATGGTAGTACTTGATGAAGTCCATCTTGTCAGCGAAAGCGCAGTTGCATTTGACAGCATCTTCGATATTATTGTAGAAGATTCGCGCAAGGCGATTCTAGGACTCACTGCGACCATAAATGAAAAGGACCCAAAATATCAAACAATCCTAACTGTTGTTCCGCCTGTAAAGAAATACATGATCAAAGATGCAGTCACGGATGGCAGGCTCGCTAAGCCAATCGTCAAGCCAGTAGAAGTCAGCTTTACGTCGGAGGAGCAAAAAAGTTATGATGAGGCAAGTACAGCAATAAAGGATATCTCAAGAAAGCTTCAGGCCTATGATCCGGGGAAGATGACCAAGATACTAATGCGTGGCGGGTCACGGGCATCAATGGCGAAAATATGGTTTGCTCATGTGCGAAAACGCAAAGAATTGCTCAGTGCTACTAGACAGAAGCTACTCAAGGCAGCTGATCTGGTCAAGAGGCACACAGGTGAGCGCATCATGATCTTTAGTGAAACTATCGACTCAATTCAACAACTAAAGGCAATATTAGAAGCAAATGGAATACCAGCGCAAACAATACACAACGGAATTAAACCAAAGGAGAGAAAAGAGATCCTGGAAAGCTGGGGTAAAGATTATTTTCCATTACTGTCGGTGCACACGCTTGAAATTGGGTACGATGTACCGCAAGTCGGCATTGCAATAATTATTGCTAGCACGTCTAATATGAACCAAGTGGCGCAGAGGATTGGACGGGTCGTAAGGAAAGTAGATGGAAAGGATCAGGCGCTTGTGTATGTAGTGTACGTTAACGGTACCAAAGATGACAATGTGCTAAAGGTGGTCAGGGCGGCAGTTGAAAAGGCAGATGAAAGAACTGCAACGGTTCACGTCTCAAAGGGCAGGAGGCCTACGCATGGTCAAAAGACTATCACAAAATTCTCATAGGTCCACGCAGGTAGACAACATGCCGCCCACGTGCTCAAAGTATGAATCGATGTCCATCTCGACTACCTTACCTGCATCAATATTTATGATGTACGTTATGTGTAGCCGGCCGTTTAGAATCTCATCTTCAGTCACAGGGGGATTCTTGTAATATTTATCACACAATACTTTGAGTTTTTTGATTTCACTTGGTCTTCTGTCACGGGGTGGACGCCTGAACAGGGCAGGTATCGGAAGGATGCTGACAGGGGGAGTCGCCAACACGAACTGATTCGCATACTTGCTATAGCGTGCTATCTTGCTTGCAATCCTTGCAGCATAGTAGGACAGCGGATCGAGAGCGTGCTCTGGGGGAATAAAGCCTGTCTCAATTTCAACAATGGCTGCGCCATCCCCCTTTTCCGCATACACATCACAGATCAAAATATCTGTCAGCTGCTTCTCCACGTCAACTTTATAGCCGTAGCGGATCAGGTGCTTGGCGCATACAAGCTCCATCGCTGAATGATTTATTTTGACAAGGTTTCTCATATAGAGCTCGATGAGTCTGTTCTTTACAAAGTTCATTCTCTCCACTATTTCTTCAGGCTCGCCGGCTGACATTCTGCCAGAAAGCGATGTCACGTCTGCAACAAAGCGCTGTAAATCCAATTATCACAACAATATAGTCAAGTATAGTTTAAAGATGATGCTCAATTAGCAACATTAAAAATTCCCCAAGAGCCATCCTTATGTTATAATGTCACTCTCAACAATCAATAAAATAACCATCCTTGGGTCTGGTATTATGGGCCACGGTATTGCTCAGGTGTCTGCAATGGCCGGCTACAATGTAGCCTTGCGCGACATCGAGCAGTCTTTTCTTGACAAAGCAATGGAGAAGATAAAATGGTCGCTCAACAAGCTAGTTGAAAAACAGAAGCTGTCACAGACAGAGGCAGACAAGATATTTGATAGAATCACACCAGTAGTTGACCTGGAGCAGGCTCTCAAAGGTACAGACCTGCTCATTGAAGCAGTGCCAGAGGACATGAACTTGAAAAGGAAGGTATATGCAGAGGTTGAGAGTGTTGCAGAGAGCAGGACGCTTTATGCTTCAAACACAAGCACTCTTCCAATCACAGAAATGGCTGCACTTACAAGCAGACCAGAGCGCTTTGTAGGCCTTCACTTTTTCAATCCACCACAGCTGATGCCCTTAGTCGAAGTGATACCTGGCGGCAAAACCAACCAAAGCATGATTGACATGGCAACAGGTCTTGTGCAGAAGCTTGGTAAGCAAGCAGTGCTCTGTAAAAAAGATGTCGCTGGCTTTATTGTCAACCGCATCTTTATACCGCTTGTTCACGAAGCTGTCTACTGCCAAGAAAGAGACAACGTTCCAATGACTACTATCGACTCGGCGGTCAAATTCAAGTTATCATTCCCAATGGGGATATTCGAGCTTGCCGACTATAGTGGCCTTGACGTGATACACAAAGCAACTGTTGAGATGCATTCTCGAGACAAGAAAGTCATCCGGCCCCATCCCAAGATAAAGCAGCTGTTTGACGAAAAGAATCTAGGCCAAAAGTCGGGCAAGGGCTTTTTTGAATACAAAGGCGACAAGTACGAGCGCATAAACCTGACAGAGCAAGAGGCTGCAAAGTATAATCCAACTGCGCTGATCGGAGTGGCTGCCAACAACGCGGCGTGGCTTATTTCAAACGGCGTGTGCAGCAAAGAAGATTTGGAAAAGGCGCTCAAGCTTGGCATGGGGTTGAAAAAGGAGCTATTCACCACAGTACAAGAATTTGGTGTCAAAAATATCGTTCGCAGCCTGCAAGACTTGGCCGCAAAATATGGGCCATTCTATGATCCTGATCCATACTTGGTCAAATATCAAGATTAGTAGTTCTTCCGACTCATCTTGCTTTCACAGTAGTGGCAAGTATCATTTCTACTGCTGTCTTTGCATCTTTTGCAACAGTTATTGAGACTCTGTTGCGCTCATCCAAAAACTTACCCCCATAAATATCTGCTACACCTCCGCTTCCCGATATCGCTACCATTGTCTTCTTAGTCATGTAGCCTACACCTAACTCAATGAGCGTTCCTACGCCGCCACCCACTGCGATTATTCCATCGGCGGAAGATGCAACAACAAAATCTCTTGCATAGCCTATGCCAGTGCATACCACTATGTCACAATATTTATTTGCATACAAGAACTCCTCCTGCGGTATTATCCCAACTGTGGTGCCGCCGTGTTCTTTTGCTCCCTTGCATGCAGATTCCATTACACCGCCAAGCCCTCCACAGATCAGCACTGCGCCAGCACGCGCAATTTCCTTGCCCACTTTATATGCCATCTTGCTTGCAATGTCAGTACATCTGTCCTTATTGTAACCAATCACAGCAATCTGTAGCTTGCGCATAGGCCTGAGCAATAATCATTGTCAAAATTATAGTTTTCGCAGATTATATGTTTTTACTACACAGATAAGAAAAAATCAAATCAAATTAAAAGTGAAACAAAGTATCAGATATATGCTTGCATAGCCCATAATTCTACTTTTGCTTTGGTAATAATTGTGA
Source organism: Nitrososphaera sp. (assembly GCA_025935445.1). Lineage (GTDB taxonomy): Archaea > Thermoproteota > Nitrososphaeria > Nitrososphaerales > Nitrososphaeraceae > Nitrososphaera. Next base: position 4,502 of record JAICVG010000088.1, read on the forward strand.
CAAATCGGCTTGAGTTGATTCCACTATAAGTTGCAGGTGATGTCGGAACCTCATTGATAGAACAATATAATGCTCAAAATACACCCTAAAAAGCTGTTCAGGCCATTCCTCTGCGGAGGTACAATTAACTCGAAAGTTAAGCCTTAAGGGTAAATAGACAAATTCAAGTTTTGTGTTTTGCATTCTTTTCCAAGCAGAGAAGAGTAAGAAGAGGGGACCTAGGGGGTCTTGTTATATGGGAGGCTCCAATATCGAAGTGTTCCTGACTGCCTGCCTGCCTGCCAATTCCTGCTATTGCAATGCCTATAACAACCAAGACTTAAAACTGTAACAGGAGAAATCATGTTATGAAGTTCCGCGATAGGATTGATGCTGGCAATCTCCTTGCAGTAAGGCTGGCGGAGCATGGATATACCCCTGCGATAGTACTTGGTATTCCGCGGGGAGGCGTCATACTAGCGGATATTGTAGCCAAGAAGCTTGCCGCAAACTTTGACATTGTGATACCAAGAAAGCTCGGAGCACCGGAGAACGAGGAACTTGCGATAGGGGCAGTGATGGAGGATGGTACTTCATACATTAATAGATATATCGTAAGTGCGCTGCGAATACCACAGAACTACATCGAAAGCGAAAGGGTACGCCAGGCCGCAGAAATCAGGCGCAGAGCCGCAGCATACAGAAAGCCGGGTCTTAGTTATAACATTGCAGGCAAAAATGTCATTATAGTTGATGATGGCATTGCCACAGGTGCTACAGTCATTGCTTCTGCAAGGTGGGCAAGAAAGCATCACCCATCAACCCTCACTATCGCGGTTCCCGTTGCGCCCTCTCAATCTGTGGAAGTGCTAGAACAGGAGTCCGATTCTGTTATAGTACTGCACATGCCATACGATTTCGGATCAGTCGGACAATTTTATGAAGAGTTTGGACCAGTCTCTGACGATCAGGTGACTCAGATAATGCGTTCAAGAGGGCTATTGCTGTAGAACTAATATATGGCATTAATATTGTCAAAATTGAATGGAATTTCGCATCAAAGACACCACACTTGCCAAAGAAGGCAAGAACCGTATCGAGTGGGCAGAGGCCCACATGCCTGTACTGGTTGCACTGCGTCAAAAATACGAAAAAACCAAGCCTCTTAAAGGGATAAGGGTTGCGGGATGTCTACATGTTACAAAGGAAACCGGAGTCCTTGTTAGGACTCTCAAGGCTGCCGGCGCCGAGCTGTCATGGTGTGGCTGCAATCCATTGAGCACACAGGATGATGTTGCTGCCTCCCTAGCTCAGGATGAAGGCATTTCGATATTTGCAAGCAGAGGCGTGACG
>JAICVG010000193.1 GCA_025935445.1 Nitrososphaera sp.
CCTTTCTTGAGACCTCGACCAAACTTTCCGAGCCTGACTCGTATGATGATCTCAGCCCCACTTTTGCTCTTTGAGACGGAGGTAACCATGCCTACGCCCTTGACAATGCCAGTGAACATGCAGTAGCAACTGTTTAATGGTTGTTGAGAATATTTATTTCAGTTGCTTCCATTGTTATCTCAGACATACAAAAGATGTGCCAGACAGCTGTGTTTTATGGTGAGGCGCTAGCAAGATATGGATTTGGGGGTTCTCATCCATTTGGAACCGACAGGCTTGACGCATTCTGGAACAAGCTGCGGAGCGAAAGCATTGGCAATATCGTAGTGGAAGAGCCGGTGATGGCAGGTTACCGGGATGCGGTGTTATTTCATGACTCAGCATATGTTGAATTGGTAAAAGCGGCGTCAAGGCACGGTGGTGTGCTCCTCGACAAGGGCGATACACCAGCATTCAAGGGTGCTTTTGAAGCCTCGCTCTATGTTGTTGGATCGACACTGGCTGCACTTGACATGGTAATGACGGGTAGAGACAGCGAGAAGAGAAAAGTGGATCATGCCTTCAACCCCATTGGGGGCTTGCATCATGCAAGACGCGACTCTGCCGGTGGTTTTTGCATATTCAATGACATCGGTATTGCAATCTTGGCAGCACGCGAAAAATATAGAATAAAGCGGATAGCGTACATTGATATTGACGCACACCATGGAGACGGAGTCTTTTATGAATTTGAAGATGATCCACTCCTATTCTTTGCAGACATTCACGAAGATGGCCGCTACCTCTATCCAGGCACTGGATCAGCAGGTGAGATAGGCAAAGGTGCAGCGGCAAGAACCAAGCTCAACATACCGCTTGAGCCGGATGCTGGCGACGGCGAATTCATAGAAGCATTTGGTAAGATAGAACACTTTGTCGACAATGTAAAGCCGGAATTGATAATACTGCAATGTGGCGCAGATGGGCTTGCAGGAGATCCAATAACGCATTTGCAATATACTTCAAAAGCACACATGTTTGCTGCAGGCTCTACTCATAGATTGGCCCACAAGCATTGCAATGGCAGGATAATTGCACTTGGAGGTGGGGGCTATAATAGGACAAACATCAGCGATGCTTGGACTGAAGTAGTTAGGTCACTGGCTGTCGATACCGATTTCAGACAATAGTGAAGAGATCTTCTTAAACTAAATTGAAAAACCAAGGCTAAGAAAATACTAACACGATGATAACATGATAAAGAAATTCATAGATAATCCTCAGATTGATGCCTTTACTGAACTAGATATGAGACATTGTCGTACTGTTAATGTTAGTTTCACTTAGACAATTGCCGAAATATATTTTCAAGTAAGTAAAGGAATTAGCAGGCATAGCGTGTGTCTTCTCTTTTTTTGTGTGTGTCTCTCTCTATTTTCTTCTTGCTGGAATGGATTCGTCCAAACCTGGGGGTGCGATTTCTCCGATCTGACTGTATAGTTTTAGAAATTTGTCCCCTTTTTCAGTTGTTCTAAAAATCTGTTCTGAGGAATTAAAGTCAAGTAGACCATTGATAGTGAGAACATTGAGATATTCTTTTAATTGAGCATATGACAGAAATGCTCTGTACATTATCTTAGTCTTTGTTGCTCCACCACTTGCGGCTTCAAGAATTTGTGATATAATGTCGGTTCTGCTTCTGTATCGCACGCTATCCCTTATGACGTAGCATACTATTAAAGATTAAATAAATAACTTACAATAAGTATCATAAAAGGATGTCGGTTGCCACCACCTTGCTTTAGGAGCACCATTTAGGGATATAGTAGTTAGCATAAAACTTTGCGAATCCAACAAGTTCTATTAGCACTTTCTGTCCTCTTTTAGGAGACCCATCTCAAGTTTCCAGGTAAGTAAAAGAGAGAGATATATTGTAGATTCCAAGGCGGGAGTCATTCCTCTCTTTTGGCTGCATTTCGGTGGCTTTGATATACAAGGTTGATTTGGTATTTCACTTTATCAAATCTTTCAAGCTTGTCCAGTCTTATGGCTCCATCGCAAAGTTCTGACGCGTATATGTTTAAAGTAATTGCGCTGATAGTTGTTGGAGTATTCCTGATGACCTTTGGCACCTACTTTCTTAGCATAGCAAACCTGCCCGTCTTGCAGCTGCCAGATGTCAACTGGACGCTTGTAGGATTTGTCACGATTATTGGAAGCATCGTAACATTTGGTTCGGCATTTGCAGTCAGCAGGCTTGCCTGAAGGTATAGCATCTTCCTCCTGAAATGAAGATACTGGTATTGAGGGGTTTTCAAAATTATAGTAGGATGATGTAGCTTTCTGCTACAGCAAGAAGAGGTTGTAACCCTCGGCCTTACTCACAATATTCGAATCGATAACTTAAAAGAGCCAATTTGATCAATCAATTTGAAATGAGCGCCAAAAAGGCTTACGATGATGTTTTGAGGCTGATGCGTGAGCATCATAAATGGTTTAACACATCGATCCCGCTTATAGCAAGTGAGAATATCCCAAGCCCTGCAGTAAGGGAGGCTCTTATGTGTGACTTTGGCAACCGCTACGCAGAGGGATGGCCAGGTGAGCGTGTCTATGCGGGCTGCATCTACATCGACCAAGTAGAGCTGATATGCAACGACCTTGCACGCAAGGTCTTTAGAGCGGAATTTGCCGACTGCAGGGCCACATCAGGAGTCGTAGCAAACCTTGCCATCTATGCCGCCTTTTCAAGCCCTGGCGACTGGATGATGGCTGCATCTATACCGTCAGGGGGCCACATTTCGCACGGGAAGAAAGAGCACTCAGGCACCGCTGGACTGGTACATGGCCTCAACATCGAGCACTATCCTTTTTCAAAGGAAGAGATGACGATAGACGTCGATGCAACAAAGAAAAAAATAGAGGAAATGGCACGCAATGGCAAGACGCCCAAGATAGGGATGTTTGGCGGTAGTTTGTTTTTGTTCCCGCACCCAGTTAAAGAATTGGCTGAGTTTATGCACGACTATGGCATATATATCAACTATGACGGAGCACATGTTGCTGGGCTGATTGCAGGGGGCGAGTTCCAAGACCCATTGAGGGAGGGGGCCGACTCGATAAGCATGAGCTCTCATAAGACGCTTTGGGGACCCCAAGGCGGTTGTATAGTATCATACGCAAGGCATGCAGAGCATATCAAGAAGGCAATATTTCCTGGCAATACCAGCAGTCACCACCTGCACCATGTAGCAGGCAAGGCCATTGCATTGGCTGAATCGTTAGAATTTGGCAAGACGTATGCTAAACAGGTGATAAGGAATGCAAAGGAATTAGCAGAGACACTTGCAAGCTATGGCTTTAAGCTTCTAGGCGAAAAGAACGGCTACACTGCGTCACACCAGATTGCTGTAGATGTGACTAAGTTTGGCGACGGGGGTACCATCGAAGAAGAGCTCGAGAAGGCAGGCATAATATTGAATCGGCAGTTACTGCCAGGTGATATCAAGGCAGGCAGACACTATATGCACCCTAGTGGCGTGAGGATAGGGGTACCAGAGACTACGCGCCTTGGCATGAAGGAAGGCGAGATGAAAGAGATTGCTAATTTTATCAAGCGCGTTGTGGTGGACAAGCAGGATCCAGCAATGATAGCCAAGGACGTGGCCGAGTTTAGAAAACAGTTTCAGCAGGTGCATTATGCATTTGACAACACAGTCAAGGCCTATGAATATATCAGCTTGACAGGCAGTAGATAGATAGAAGAGAGACATTCTTTAGACCCAATGAATTCTTTCTTGATGAAGCTCTTAACTTTGTGTAGGTTGACGCAAGGTTTTTGTGAACTGCTATTGCTACAAAAAATTTCTTGCACATCATGTATATACATATCCAATAGCTGGTGACGGGAAGGATGCTTTAGTTAACCAATCATTAGTTGTTGTCTATATCAGCAAATCTACCGTCAACGATTACTGCTTCAATCTTCTTTGTATTGCTTATATTTTCTACGGGATTTGCAGAAAGA
>JAICVG010000035.1 GCA_025935445.1 Nitrososphaera sp.
CCCCTTGGATAAAAGGCAGTCTGGTCCAAAATGATATACTTGTCTTCGACCACCTTGAGTACCTTTGCATGAAAATGGCGGATCGATTCGTCTTGATAGTAGAGTAATTTTGTCGGTGGAAGATCTTCCAGCCCAGGTATTGGTTTTGAAGCCTGGCTTGATACCTGGCTTGTATGTAATTCTGCAAGCTTTGTATAAAATGTTGAAGGCACATTTTGTATAATCCCTTGCTCCATCAAAAAGTCTGGAGTTACGCCATCTGACTCATAGAGCCTAATGAGGTCGTCAACATTCAGCTCCTTTGCATTTTTGCTCGATTTGAGTGACATCGCCACAGAGTTCATGCGCTCACGTGAACTAGAATACCTGCTTGCTTCAAGTTGCAGAATTGTCTTGACGTCTTCCCTATGATCTTCAAGTTCTGGATACATCCGCCTAAGATAGTCGATATGCAATTCAGCCATGTCTTCAACTCTGATGATGTTTTTCCAGCCAAGCCTTTCGAGTATAGAAAGTGCCCTCCGAAGGATCACCCTTAGATTGTAACCTCCGCCTACGTTTGAGGGAAGGGCCCCATCTGAAATCGCAAATACGAGGGTCCTTATGTGATCGGAAATCGTGTATATCGCTTCATAGGGCGCAACAAAAGCACTCAGCTGTTCCTCAGAAATTTTCATCTCTTTTGCGATTAGCGACTTCAAATCTCGGATACTATTACTACTACCACTGCCGCCGCCGGTCTTATCATCAAGCTTTAATGAGATTGATTCAAAATACTTAGTCAGGACTTCGTGACCAGTGTCAGTTCCGGTCATGTCGACTAGCTTGCCAACTACAGGTCCGAAACAGCAGTCGTAGCTTGTAGGTGTACCCATCGTTATCCATGAAAAGCGCTCAAGCCCTGCGCCCATGTCTATTATCTTATTTGGCATGACGCGGTAGTCGTTCTCATTTCCTTCAAATTCAGTAAATACTGCATTACCAAGCTCAAGGCCGCGTGCGAAATATTCTAATGAGTATCCAAAGGCCCCAGCCCCCATCCATACATCTTCGACAAAGGTTATATCTTCTGCTTTGATGCCAAGTCCCTTAGTCAGCATGCCAAAGTCAAGATCTATGCATTTGTCTTTCCAGTAGCCACCTGGCGCGTCTGCATTACATGTCTGGCCTATCATGCAAAAGCCGGTATAGTGCCTACCGCTCAGTCCTACATTTTCAATGTCATTGAATCTGAGGCACATCTGCGGAACTACAAGTGGGTTTGCCGGTAATTCAAAAACTACTTGGTTGCCGACGACTCGCTGAAAGTCAACGATTGACGCTATTGTAAAATATAGGTCTTCTCTCCAGCGGCATACAACAGGGTAGCGCCTTACTACCTCATGGTCATTTGCGCGGAAGAACTTCTCAGTCTCCTTCCATGCGTTGACATAGTCTAGACGTTTGTTTGTCGGCGGTTTTCCGATAAAACCGTAATTTTCATGATCCGGGCAGAAATCCCTTGCAATATCAAGCGTCCAGAAGAATTTTTCGCACTTGGAGCACTTTTTTCGCATAAAGCCCATCTTGTCAAAAAGTGATACTTTGTAGTACCTCTCAGGATTAGATGAAAATAGTGCGGCCAGTTCCTTCTTTCCCAATGGCTGTTATCTTGTGTTAGACATCAAAATATACACGTATTAATGGTTTCGTTGAAAAGAGAAAGAAGGAAGAGAAGAAAGAAGGAGACACAGGGCTTAGGACTTGAGTGAATTTTCGATGAATTTTAGGTATGTCTCTTTTGGTGCTGCACCTATAGTTCTCGCTATTTCCTTGCCGCCTTTGAACAGCAAAAGTGAAGGAATCGATTGTACGTTGTATCTCATTGCAATTTCCTGATTCTCATCAACGTTTAGCTTGGTCACTTTAACTTTGCCTGCCATAATTTTGGCAACCTGCTCCACTGCAGGCCCCACCATCCTGCATGGGCCGCACCATTCTGCCCAAAAGTCTACTAGCACAGGTACATCTGACTTGAGCACTTCAGCATCCCATCGTTGAGTGGTGACATAGGTGACTACATTATTATTGTCTATCCTGCTTTCCATGCTTCCAAGTAGGAATTGAAGGTATTTTAATCCTATTGACTATTACCCAAACCGGCCTCCGGTGCCAAATGTGACATATTCTGCTATTAGCTTGATGACAAAAGCAATACCACCTACTGCAATCAGGCCAAGCGCGACGAGACGGAGGTGTTGCAGATAATCGTCCTTGCTGGTCTTTTTTGCCAGCCTGAGCGTCTGAACCATTTCTGAAACCCTGCGCTGTATACGCGACAACAATTCATGTTCTAAACTGTGGCTGCGTTATATAAAATATCTGTCAGTACCTTGAAAGCGAGGGATGGACAGTATAAAGCGGCTCCTTATCAGTCCTCTGCATCTCAACGAATGTTTCAGTGTTTTGTATGCCTTCTATCTTGCCTATGCGTGCAATGACGACGTTATGTAATTCCTCCAGCGTGTGAGCACTTATGTTCACTATCATGTCGAACCTGCCGGTAACTTCAGTGAGCGACCTAATTTCTGGAATTTTCATAAGTTCTGCATGAATGGGATCTTTCAACTTAGGATCCCGGTTTATCCCAACTGTTGCCTTGACATTTATCCCCAGCATGCTTTCATTGACAATCACAGTGAAATTTTTAATCAAACTGCGTTTTGCTAGGCGCTTTATCCTGCTGTAAAGAACAGAAGCATTAACGTTAAGCTTTTTGCTCAACCTTGGAACTGAAATGCTTGCATCCTTGGTCAGTTCAGATAATATCCTCATATCAAGCTCGTCAAATCTCTGCATATGATTGTCTATCGTTATTGGACAGTGTTAATAAATGTAATTCTAACGGATTTTGCCGCCAAAACTCAATTCCTTAGTTCTCAGTGCATTGGATCATAAAAAACTTACGACACTTCAAGCCATAATGCATACTAAGATGCGGGTCGAGATAACATTATATAATTTGGAAGCCGGGCTTCTAATGGATGTTTAGCAGCAGGGGAGGAATTAAGCCTGGCCACTATGTTTTTGTAGTGCAAAAAGATGGCAAATACAACAAAATAATCATTGGTCGGATCCGGTCCGTTAATGGCAGCAAAGTCCATGTTGCTGGCACCTATGTCCGACCACTGGGTCTAATAGAGCGTATAGAATCTGGCAGAGTAATCGGGCGTCCAAGCGAAGTACTTAGCAATCCTGATCCAAACAACTGCATCTTTATGCTGATAGACCGAGTTGAAACCGGGAGGTTTGACGAAGAGGTCGACCAATCTATGTCACGGGTCATATGGATAAACGAAAGCAGGTATCTTGTGCTTGATGGCTGGATAAAGGAGAATTTGCCAGACATATTTGCAGCAGCCCTTTCGGCCGGCACAGAAGAGTCTAGGGCTCAGGCACGCCAGACGCTCATTGAAAAGATGAATTCGCTTTATGAACGGGACCTAAAAGACCATGTCTATGCTGTGGCAAGAAGTGCCAAGATACTGTAAGTAATAAGCCCCCTAGGGAAATATCGTTAACTGATCGGCCCTTATGGATATTACCTGACTGCAGCAAGAAGAAAAAGAAAAAGGTCTTCATACTGCTGCTGCTTATTAGCTATTGCAGCGACTCTTATTCTTATTATTATCATAATTATGATTATTACTATTTTTGCCTTGTTTGCAGGGCTCATGCCCAGTAATCCGTATAAAAAAGTTCTTCTGTGATCGCAAGACATAAGTTTGAGCTAGGTGCTATTTCATGCGTGTCATTTTTCGACCCTCCAAGCAGTCCCAGTTATGATAAGAAAAAGTATGAGCACCTAACACTTGCTATCCGACAGACGGTGCTTGAGCGTGCCCACAACCGGTGCCAGAAATGCAGCGTAAAGTTCAACCCCCGAATGCCGCCGCAGTTTGAACACATTAATGGCTCTCTAAAGGACAATAGGCCAGTCAACCTACGCGCTCTCTGCTCTGAATGTTTCAAGTTAGTAGAGAGTAAGGAAAAGAACAAAAAGGGAATATTTGGAAGGATGCGCAATATAGTAGGCTAGCAGAGAATAGTCTAAATATATCGTCTGGATTGACTTTAGCAAGATGGGTATCATTGTGATGCAATTCATCTGCGATACCTGTGGGAAGGTTCTATTGGAAAAGCATGGTGTGAGCGAAGAAAGATTTCCCATAACAAAGGAGGAGGCTCAGGAGCTAGACAAAGAGCACAGAGGACATGAGTGCCATATCGAGCCAGTCGAAAAGGAACGGTAAATTACAGGTTAATTTTCAGCATCGCAAAAAAGTAGCACCTAGAATCCTCTTTGGCTCCACCTTTTTTGTTATTGTAGTGACCTGTACATGCAGGCGGGCGTGCACAGTATTCTATGTATATACCTATAGTATTTGTAAAAATAAAAAAAAGGATGATTTATTTCACACCTTTCTTTTATTATAGCAGTGCCAAGCTTATGAACACAGTGAGCAGCAAGTCTATTTCTTGGTTCAGGGACTTTATCGGTGTGGGCTACCGCTACCATGACGTCTACATGAACGTCATTCCACTCTTTGAGGATAAGGTGCCTGCGTACCGGTTATGGAAAAAGACGATCGATTGGTGGCCAGATGACAAAATAAAGCTTAGATTTGTAGAGCAGTACGACAGCTACTGGCTCATAATTTATGGTGGCTCCATTTACAAAGGCGACAATACTGGCTTTGTGAAGAAGGTGCAAGCCTCTGACAATTACAAGCGGTTTAAGGCAGGATACGAAAATAAAGCAATTTTGCGTTTTGGGATATACAAAGAAAATCCAAAGAAAAAGGACGACGACAGGAAGTATGACCTTGAAATTTTGAAGAAATCAAAATCGGTCTATGATATTGCATTTTTGAAGTATGAGGAGCTTTCACCGGAAAGCATTGAATGGCAGTGCATAGAGGAAAACAAATGAAAAGAAAGTTCAGCTGTGTGCAAGGGTGCTCTGACTGCTGCATCTACAGAGAATACTATCCCTCTGTTGAGTACGGCAAGATCGGGGTACTTGTACTGCCTGAGGAGAAAGCTGCAATAGAGCGCCTTGCAAATGACATGGGCATCAGAGTCAGGATAATACCGCGGCTTGCGGTTGGTAAAAATTCGCCAGACAAGATAATAGCCTATCAGATGATGGGCAAGAATGAGGATGGTAACCTCTGCCCGTTCCTTGATGTTGAAAGTGACGAAAGGTCTGCTCATGGTGGATTTAAATGCAAAATATACTCCGACAGGCCGCTAGCATGCAGGGCATACCCTCTCATTGATATCGTAAATAAAACAGCTACATTTGATCCTCATTGCCAGTTTTGTAAGAAATTCTCGACTAGAAAAGCTAGCAGCGAAGGCCTGCAGCGAGAAATTGAAGCACTTGCCAAGATCAGAGCCAGTGTGACTGCAGACGATGATGATGATGTTTCTATCTGGCGCTATGCAACTGCCACTGGAGGATCGAATGGCTTGCTATCGGAAGGCTGGATCCTCGAACGCTAGTAGCCGTACTTTTGGTATATCACCTGCTCATTTTTTTTGACGAGCAGGATTCTGTTCTGCGGTATTAATGCAAAATTTTCCGACAGCTTGAGAAATTCTTGCAGCGGCACTTCTACAATATTTTCAAAGTCGCGATAGCTAACAGAGTAAAGTGCTGCGTCGTCAGCGTACAGCGCCCTGCTGAAAATTTCCTCTAACCTGCCTTTTCGAGTCATGAAATATGATATTCATGCATATATTATATATTATGTTGAGCAAATCGCGATATGCCAAGAAAATCATCTTCTTCTTCTACTATCAGACGTAGGAGTACAACAACTAGAGGAGGAAAGCGCACCATTCGCAGGCGAACTACTAACAACAGTACTAGGAGGAATAGGCGGAGTAATAGCAGCACCAGTAGTAGGCGAGGAGGCAGCAGCATTAGCAGCAGCAGCAGCAGCTCAGCCCTGTCTGCAAGGACGAGAAAGGCAATTGATACACTCCCGTCTCACGCGCAGAAAATATACACTAAGGCTCACAAAAATGCCCTCAAACAATATGCAAGCCCTTCAAGGAGACGAGTAGGTAAGCGTCAAAGCAAAGAACAGGTTGCTCACAAGGTCGCGTGGTCTGCTGTAAAAAAAGAATACAAGAAAAAAGGTGACAAGTGGGTGCCAAAAAAAGATTAGTAGTCCGGCTTGTAGTTTATTAGTCCACCGGCCTCTACAATTTTTGCTATGAGCTCAGGAAATGGCTTCATCAAGTAGTGCTCGTTTTTTGTGATGTTGGTTATCTTATTCTTCATTATGTCTATCTCTAATTCATCTCCATCAGATATTTTCTTAACTGTTGATTTGTCGATCTCTATTGGGAGCAGGTACCCTCCATCCACTGCGTTTCTGTAGAATATTCTTGCAAAGCTTTGTGCAAGGATTGCCTTGATCCCTGCCTGGGAGAGAGCTATTGGCGCGTGCTCGCGGCTAGAGCCACAACCAAAGTTGTTGCCGGCCACAAGAAAATCACCTTGCGATACTTTCTCCGGAAAGGTCGGGTCAATTCCCTCCATTGCGTGTTTTGCAAGTTCTTTGTGGTCATGTATCTTCAGGTAAGGGCCCGGAATAATCACATCTGTATCAATGTTGTCGCTGTCGTACTTGTGAACCCTGCCTCTTATGCTCTTGCCGTTGCTCCTGTTGTTGTTGTTCAATCTCTTACATCCCTTGGATCCGTTATTCTACCCGTCACTGCCGAAGCCGCGACAACTATTGGCGATGCAAGATACGTCTTTGACTCAACATGGCCCATTCTACCGGGAAAGTTCCGATTAGTGGTGCTGATGCACACCTCATCCTTGCCAAGCACCCCCATGTGGGCTCCACAACAGGCGCCGCAGGTAGGCGGGCCCACAACTGCACCGGCTTGCATAAAGACGTTGATTAGTCCCTCTTTTAATGCCTTCATGTAAATTGACTGCGCCGCAGGCAGCACCTCTGTTCTTATCTTGACCTTTTTGTCCTTCAGGATTTCAGCTGCTGCACGAAGGTCTTCTAGCTTGGCGCCGGTACATGAGCCAATGTATGCCTTGTTAAGCTCCGTTCCCTGGAGCTCCCTGGCAGCAGAGATATTCCCAGGCGAAAACGGTTTGGCAACGGTAGGTTCAATCTTTTCTATTTCATATGTGAAAACTTCAGAATAGTGCGCGTCTGGATCGCCGTGCACTGGAGAATATTTTGTTTCTGTTCTTTCGCGCAAGTATGCATAGGTTGTTTCGTCTGGCTCAATGATACCATTCTTTGCTCCTGCTTCCGTAGTCATATTGGTAAGCGTTAGGCGCTCTTCCATCGGAAGGTGATTCATTATGCTGCCGGCAAACTGCATGGCCTTGTAGTTGGCACCATCTGTCCCAATATCGCCAATTATCTTTAATATAATGTCCTTTGCCATGATATGGTCTGGCTTTACGCCGTCGATCTTGAAGAGCATTGTCTCTGGCACCTTGAACCAGATCTGTCCGTTCATAAGTACATACGCTATATCGGTGTGTCCCAAGCCTGCAGCAAATGCACCTATGGCGCCAGTGGTGTTTGTATGCGAGTCACCTCCAACATAGACTTCGCCAGGAAGCACCAAGGCCTCTTCATGTGAAAGTGTGTGGCAGATCCCATACTGACCAAGACCGTACTTGAAATGTTTAGTGATGCCATACTGTTTGGTAAAATTAGAAAGGTTGCTAATGTTCTCTGCCGAGATTCTGTCAGCGGAAGGAACAAAATGATCCTCTGCGACCCATACCCTATCAGGATCCCAGATTTGATTGAGCTTTAGTCCTCTCTTCTTTTCCCATTCGCTAAACACCTTAATGACACCTGGGCCTGAAACATCATGTAACATGACCTTGTCCACCTTTGCAAACATAACATCGTCAGGTGACAACTTTTGCTTACCTGATGCCCTGGCAAGTATCTTCTCTGTAATTGTCATTCCTACCAAAACAATTCACGCAATGTATGTGAGATGTTGCCTACATGATGGATTAAAACCTTTGGAGCGTGAAAAAACATAAAGCACAAAAGATAGAAAGCCCTTCTACCGAGGTACTGCTTGGTCGTCGTCGAAGTTCTGCCAATATCTATCAAAACTCAGAGAAGGAGGTTTGACTTGTTTGGGACTCTACAAGGATTTAGCTACAAGTACAACGACATTGTAGTCATCTCAAGCAAGTTTGTGTCAATGAGCGAAGGCTCTATAGTTAAACTGAGCAAAGTAAAGGTAAGAAAAAAGGCAAAAGAGCTTGCGACTAAAAATCACATGGATGCGAAGCTTGCTGAGCTTGTACTTAGAGAGTCTGAATATGTAATGAGAACAGGAGTGCCAGGCTTTTTGCTTGCAATTCGTGATGGTA
>JAICVG010000183.1 GCA_025935445.1 Nitrososphaera sp.
ACGGAGGGGTCATGATAACTGCATCACATAATCCGCCCGAGTACAACGGGATCAAACCTACTGCGGCAGATGGCGTAGAAATTCCAAGGGAGGATGAGCTAAAGGTAGAGGATATTTATTATTCAAAGAGATTTATCAGGATAGATGGAACTGGTCGCGATACTATTGATTACAATATTGTCAGTAGATACATTGGGGCTATGCTTGCCCTTATAGATGTCGACAGGATAAGGCAAAGAAAATTCACTTTGGTAATGGATACTGGAAACGGTGTGCAAGCAGCCGTTGCTCCGCTTGTAGCAACAAAGCTTGGTTGCAAAGTAATCGTCATCAATGGTCATATAGATGGCGATTTTCCTGGACGTGGCTCAGAGCCGACACCTGATAATCTTGAAGTGCTCTCAGAAACTGTCAAGTCGGCAAGGGCGGATTTTGGTGTTGCATATGACGGCGACGGCGATCGTAGCATCTTTTGCGATGATACCGGCACAATCTACATGGGTGACAAAACTGGCGCACTGTTGGTCAAGCACTTGCTTTCACAAAAGCATAAGGGTTCCGAAGTTGTTTGCCCTATCAACACTTCAATGATACTATCTGTTGTTGCAGAACAGGCCGGCTCTAAAATAATTTACACTAAGGTTGGAAGCGTCGAAGTGTCTCGAGAAATGGTAAAACGCAGCTGCCCGCTTGGCCTGGAGGAGAATGGCGGCTTTATGTACGGGCCGCTAAACGAGGTAAGGGATGGAGCGATGGCTACTGCACTTGTACTTGATATGCTGGCTGCATCTGACAAGCTACTTTCCAAGCACATTGCGCAGCTGCCACAGACCTTCCAGTATAAGACCAAGTTTACCTGTTCTTCCCGAGAAGTTGTAGATAGGATAATTAAGGTATGCATCGAGCATGGAAGCCCCAAGAAGATCGAGACGCTGGATGGAGCTAAGATTTGGATTGATGAGGAGACTTGGCTGATGTTAAGGCCTAGTGGGACTGAACCCCTTATCAGAATGTATGCAGAATCGACTGACAAATCGTTGCTGGATTCAAAGGTTGATGAATACCGTAGGTATGTGCAGTCCCAGATATAGGAATGGACAACATTTTTAATACGCTTATTCTTCTTACACAGAAGAATAAGATGATCCCAATGGGTGATAGAAACAGTGAGTAAGCCATATTATGTCAAGTTTGAAACTTCTAAGGATCTGGTAAATGCAGTTTACGAGGCTGTCAGGGTATCAAAGCAGAGCGGTAAAGTCCGCAAGGGCACCAATGAGACCACCAAAGCTATAGAACGTGGCGTATCAAAGCTAGTTGTAATTGCAGAGGATGTTGAGCCGCCAGAAGTTGTGGCTCATCTGCCTATCCTCTGCGAAGAGAGAAACGCACCGTTTATCTTTGTACCTAGCAAGCAGCAGCTAGGTGCGTCACTTGGAATCGATGTGGGCTCTGCAGCCGCCACAATTGTCGATGCTGGCGAGGCTCAACACATTGTTGAGCAGGTCGTCAGCTCTATAAGCACTATGAAGGGAGTAGCAGCGGCCCAGAAATGATAGGTGTGGAGACTGATAGATGAGCAGCAAGACAGCTGAAGAAAAGGTCGTCCCTGCCGAAGTCATACAGATAGTGGGCAGGACAGGGATCGCCGGCGAAGTCATACAGGTACGTGTCAAGGTTCTCGAAGGCAAGGATAGAGGCCGGATTCTTACAAGGAACGTCAAGGGTTCCGTTAGGATGAACGATATCTTGATGCTTAGAGAAACCGAGCGCGAGGCCCGCAAGATAAGGTGATAATGGTGAATGAGCAAGACAGCAACATCTCTACGCAACTGCTCCTTCTGTGGTAGACATATTACCAGTGGACATGGAATCATGCTTGTCAGAAATGACGGACATGTGCAGTGGACTTGCTCGAGCAAGTGCAAGAAGAACATGCGGGTGTTAAAACGTGACCCAAGAAAACTCAAGTGGACAGTTCGCTATGTAAAGGGTGGGCTGCACATGAAAAAGCAGTAGTGGTAGAAGATAGGCCATGACACCTGAGCAAACGCTAATTGTTATCAAGCCTGATGGTTTTAGGCGCAAACTTACGGGCAAGGTATTGGCGCGCTTTGAAGAAAAAGGCTTCCAGCTAAGGGACTTAAAGCTATACAATTTCACTAAGGAAAAGGCACAGGAATTTTACTCTGTCCACAAGGACAAGCCATTTTTTGACGAATTGCTATCTTTCATTATGTCTGGCACTGTAGTGGCATGCATCCTGGAGGGCAGCAATGCAGTAAATACAGTAAGGCTCATGATCGGCTCGACTAAGTCATTTGAAGCGGCTCCAGGAACCATCAGAGGTGACTTTGGCCTCGGGTTTACTGACAACATTATTCATGCTTCGGATTCTCCTGAAAGCTTCATAAAAGAGTCGCGTGTCATTTTTGGCTGATCCATATACGTGGAACTTAGGCAGCCAATAGTCGTAGTTTTAGGTCATGTAGACTCAGGCAAGACTTCGTTACTGGATAACATTCGTGGCACTGCAGTTCAGGCACGAGAAGTGGGTGGTATAACGCAGCACATAGGTGCAAGTTTTTTGCCCATTGAGACCATTAAAGAGATAACTGGGCCGCTATACGCTAAACTTGCCAAGGCAGAATCTGCAATACCAGGACTGCTTGTCATCGATACACCTGGACACGAGATTTTTGCGAACCTGCGCACACGGGGCGGCTCTGCGGCCGACATTGCTATAGTCGTTGTCGACGTGAACAAGGGTTTTGAAGCCCAGACTATTGAAAGCATGGACATTCTGAAAAAGCGCAGGGTACCATTTGTCATTGCGCTCAACAAAGTCGACATGGTTGCTGGCTGGCGCACCTCTATACGATTCATTTCTGAAGATGTAAAAAGACAGGATGTCGCTGTACAGACTTTGCTTGACGAAAAGATATACAGCGTTGTTGGAATGCTCTCGAGGCTGGGCTATCCATCAGAGGCATTCTGGCGAGTCAAGGATTTCACAAGGGAAGTTGCGATAGTCCCTGTCAGTGCAAGAACCGGCGTAGGAATACCGGAACTCTTAGCCGTATTGGTGGGTCTAACACAGCAGTACATGGGAAAGAAACTGGAGCGCCATACAAAAGACGCTGCAAGAGGTATAGTGCTTGAATTTAGCGAAGAAACGGGTCTTGGACCCTCTGCAAACATCATACTGCTTGACGGAGTACTACACCAGGGCGACAGCATCGTTATAGGTAAGCGCGATGGTGCAGTTTCCACCAAGATAAAAGCGTTATTGCTGCCAAAGCCCCTTGACGAAATGCGAGACCCTCGGGACAAATTCAAGCAGGTCAACGAGGTAATTGCAGCCGCAGGCTTGAAGATAACCTCACCGGACCTTGAGGGGGTGCTGGCAGGAAGTCCTGTATACGTTTACAACAACATGCAGAGGAAGAGCAAAGAGGAGCTTGACCGCCTAAAGTCGCTTGTAGAGTCAGAGGTCAAGAATGCGATCGTAAGCAACACACAAACTAGCGGAGTGGTATTGAAATGCGATACTATAGGCTCGCTTGAGGCCCTAGTAGACTTGCTAAAGAAAGCAAACGTTGCCATCAGGATAGCAGACATTGGCAACATCACAAGAAGAGATGTTGTAGAAGCCGCTGCAGTGAGGGAGAATGACCGCTATCTCGGGGTCCTATTAGGCTTTAACGTCAAAGTGCTTGAAGATGCACAAAAGGAGGCGCAGGATCGTGGAGTGAAGATCTTTAACGAGCAGATAATCTACAACCTTGTACGAAGCTACACAGACTGGGTGGCATACCAACGTGAACATGAAGAATTGATCATGTTCAATGAGCTGCCGCCGATATGCAAATTCCAGTTCCTCAAAGGATTCATTTTTAGGCGCAATGATCCCGCTGTTTTTGGCGCCGAGATTCAAGTAGGCCGGCTCAGGCAAAAGGTACACGTGGTAAATGAAGAAGGCAAGAAGGTAGGCACTGTACATCAGATACAGGAAAGCGGAAAAGCGATTGAGGAAGCAACTGTGGGCATGCAGGTAGCAGTGTCGGTCAAAGAACCGACAATTGGCCGTCAGATAAATGAGGGCGATATTTTTTATACAGATCTCAACAGCAGGCAGGCAAAGCAAAT
>JAICVG010000326.1 GCA_025935445.1 Nitrososphaera sp.
CATAAGGACGAAAAAAGGGATAGGCTCATCAGGGTCAGAAGTCGAACTTATGACGACTTGGTCGAACTAGGGCAAAGTATGCTCGACGACTTTGATGATATTATCTCTAGGTTGATTAAGGAGCACAAAGACCGCCAGGACAACGGTACAGGTTTTTAGGAAATAAAGGAAACGGCTAACCAAGAGAAATCCGATAATATTATCATAGGTTCTTATATGAACCTGCATGGCATAGAAGGCGCTGAGCTATTCAATGGCGTCAAGCGCGGTGATAGGTTCAGGCTTGATTATACACGAGACAAGTGATGGCTTTAATAGAATGGGGTGTTGTTTAGATGGTATAATGGTGGCAGAAAAGGAAGATGAAGAAAAAGCAGAAGAAGCAGTAGCAGGAGCGCCGCCACCACCAGCAAGGAGAACAGACGAATCAACATCATCATCATCAATAACCGTTGATCCTACAACTCTGGGCGAGAAGGAGGAAGCCCAGCTAAAGGAAGCAATAAAAAAAACAATGTTAGATGAGAAAGGACAAGATAAAGGCTATTTCACTATCGGGGAGGTAACATCCCTTCTTACCATGCTACCCCACACCAATTGGACTGAAAGCAAGGTAGACCGAGTCATACAGGAATGGTATGATAAAGGTAGGCTAATGGAGCGACAAGAGATTGGAAAATACACGCCAGTATAATTTTCTTATTATTTTTGGACTGATTTGAAGCCTGGTGACATGGGAAACAGTGCAGGATTTTTTTCGACTGATGAGTTGACACCTTTGCTCTATAATCTAAGCTTGGGGTGTAAAAAAAGAGAAAGGATTGTTATGGGCTGGGATAACATCGAGCCGCATGAGAATTCTTTGCACAGACTTATCGATGTTTTCTAGAGTATTTGGATTGGGGGCTTTCTTAAAATTACCAGTACTTGGAGCAGTAAGGTTGTTTTTGTCATCTTGTGCATTGAAGCTTTGGTCTGCAGAATAAAGGATTACTAGGTTTCAGAAGGTGGCCGCAATCACTAGCCTTGCATGCACACACATGTTTTCATGGCAACATGAGTACATTCTTATGCGAATGTCACAATCAGGGAAGAGACTCATACAGCAGGTCTTCTTGGCATCTTGTCATATTATTGCTGCGGACATCTGTATGTGACCTCAAATCACCGTTGTTGTCTATTAGCACGCCGCATTTCTGGCATCTCTTAGTTATCAACATCCTTTAACCTCTAGAATCTGATTGATTATCTCAATTCCGCTTCTATTTGTCATGTTTTCCTCTACTATTCAATGGATTATAATGCTAAATAGCATTATACTCTTATTTTATGAAGAGTTTATTCAAATGATAATAGTAGATAAGAGCAACCTTCTTGTTGTTTTTTATGGCTATGACTGCTCTGCAGCATCAGAGCAATTAGCAGCATAATAGTGGTGACAGACTCTGTGGAATGACTAAAGATCAAGAGAATATTGAAAAGGAGCCTTCGACAGGAGGGAAGGCCGTGAGAGGATTTGGCTATGTATTGCTTGGCATTGGCGTATTGGTGTTGTTAGCAAGCTTTACCGTAGGAGTAGCAAGAAACCTATCGGTATTAGTTCTAGTGACACTAGTACTGTTCATAGTATTCAGCTTGCTGTTGATGCGCGTCGGTCGTACAAATAAGGAAGAGAAAGCTAGCTGGCTTATGAGTTATGAGTACTGAAGAATTACCAACACCAAAACCGTCAAAAATTGAAACAACGACAGCCAGCTTCGTTGAGGAATCTCTAGCACAGGGGAATAATGTTCCTACACAAATTTGGCAGATTATTATGTGTAAACGTAGGAGCAATACAAAGTTTAGGACGATCTTCGTCTTTTGATGGAACTCTTTTATCCTTTGCTTCTATCATAGAATGTACTCAAGATGGAGACGCTGAATAATCGCGATAGAAAAATGGCCCTACTGCGCAGCATCCATCTTGTAGCGACTATCTTCACACTGACAATAATTTTTGCATTGACTACTACTACTCTAGTATCAGCCTCTACAACTGGCAACACTACTACAACAACTACTGCATCAGTAGGAGGAG
>JAICVG010000101.1 GCA_025935445.1 Nitrososphaera sp.
AAAAGATGCCTTTCCTCCTAGCGGAGACCAGCCTGAAGCAATAGAGCAGCTTGTCAGAGGCGTGCACAAGGGTGGACGTCAGACCCTCCTCGGCGTGACTGGTAGTGGCAAGACGTTTACAATTGCAAATGTCATTGCAAGTGCAAACAAGAATACGCTTGTGATTTCTCATAACAAGACCCTTGCAGCGCAACTGTATGCCGAATTCAAAGAGTTCTTTCCAAAAAATAATGTCGGCTATTTCGTAAGCTTTTATGATTATTACCAGCCTGAAAGTTACATTCCTCAGACAGACACCTATATCGAAAAGGACACTGAGGTGAATGAAAAGATAGAGAAGATGAGACTAGAAGCGACTGCGATGTTGATGTCTGGCGAGCCTACAATAATTGTGTCTACAGTGTCGTGCATATATTCACTTGGCTCACCAAAAGAATGGGAGAAAAACGCAATTCCAGTAGCAAGAGGAATGACAATCGACCGCAAATTGCTAATTCACAATTTTATTGAAGCGCGTTATGAGCGAAATGATATATCACTTGTGCCCGGCAACCTCCGGGTCAAGGGTGACACCATTGATATCATCCCTGGATATTCCGATGACATTATCCGGATCTCAATGTTTAGTGACGAGATTGAGCGTATAAGCATACACGACCATGTCACTATGAAAAAATTGCGCGACGTAAATGCAGTCAAGATATTTCCAGCCAAGCACTACATTACTGACGACAATTCTCGTAGCAGAGCTATTACCTCAATCAAGTGCGAGTTGGAGAACTGGCTTCCAAACCTGCCATCAGAACTTGAAAGGCAGAGGCTTATACAGCGCACAAAATACGATCTGGAGATGATAGAGGAGTTTGGCTATTGCTCTGGAATTGAGAATTACTCGCGTCACTTGGACGGCAGGGCACCGGGACAGCCGCCTTACTGCTTGCTCGACTTTTTTGGAGATGACTTTTTGTTAGTAATTGACGAGTCGCATGTTACATTACCGCAGTTGCATGGCATGTATAATGGCGACTATACACGCAAGAAAATGTTAATTGACTATGGTTTTCGTCTGCCAAGTGCATACGATAACCGTCCACTCAAGTTTGAAGAGTTTGAGAACTACCTCAAGAATGTGATCTTTGTATCAGCTACACCTGGTCCCTATGAATTAAAGAGTAGCTTGCAGGTCATCGAGCAGCTAGTCCGCCCTACCGGGCTTGTAGACCCGAAGGTTGAGATTCGGCCCACTAAAAACCAGATGGAAGATTTGATAAAAGAGATAAAGAACAGGGCAGAGAAGAACCAGCGGACGCTTGTCACGACAATGACAAAGAGGATGGCAGAAGACTTGGCAGAATTTCTTGCGAAAAACAAAGTGCGCGTGCGTTATCTCCATTCTGAGATTGAGGGTCTTGAGCGTACAGAACTCATAAGGCAGCTGCGTCTTGGGGAGTTTGATTCGCTAGTAGGCATCAATCTGCTAAGAGAAGGCCTTGACATCCCGGAAGTTTCCCTTGTTGCAATCCTTGATGCAGACAAGGAGGGATTCTTGCGCAATACAACCAGCCTCATTCAGACGTTTGGTAGAGCAGCAAGAAACCTTGACGGTACTGTCATAATGTATTCAGATCATATTACCCAGTCAATGAAGCAAGCTCTCGAGGAAACTGAACGCAGACGCAAAAAGCAACTGGAATATAACAAGAGATACAATATAACTCCAAAGACAATAGTTAAGCCAATACCAGAAAGTATTAAGGAAATTGCCGATGTTCAAGTAGAGACAAAGTCGATGGCAAGAGAGGACCTGTTCAAACTCGCTGTAGAGACAGAGGCCACTATGAAGAGGTTTGCTGAAGAGCTAGAGTTTGAAAAGGCAATAATGTTTCGCGAAAAGCTGGATAAGATAAGAAAGGCTCTTGGTGAGCCGGCGTTCTCAAAGGTGTCATAATGCACAACAAGATAATAATCAAGGGAGCAAGACAACACAATCTCAAGAATATCAACGTCGAAATACCAAAGAACAAGTTGGTAGTCATCACAGGCCTGTCTGGCTCTGGGAAATCGACGCTTGCATTTGATACGATATATGCAGAAGGTCAGAGACGTTATGTGGAATCACTATCGGCCTATGCAAGACAATTTTTGGAATTGATGGACAAGCCCGATGTTGATTCAATCGACGGTTTGTCGCCAGCAATATCTATACAGCAAAAGACGACAAGCAAGAACCCACGCTCGACTGTTGGCACGGTGACAGAGATTTACGACTACCTGCGTCTCCTGTTTGCAAGAGTAGGCGTACCTCATTGTCCTAAGTGTGGCAGAAAAATAGCCAGTCAGTCAGCTGACTCGATCACAGAAACTATAATGAAAACAGCAGAAGGTAAGAATGTTATGATCTTGGGCCCAGTCATACAGGCCAAGAAGGGAACATATGAAAAATTATTCGATCAGCTCAAGCAAGATGGCTTCTCTCGTATCAGGCTGGATGGAGAGGTAACGAGGCTCGACGAGGAAGAAGAGGAAGAAAAATCCAATTATCCAAGACTTGACAGGCAAAAGAAGCATACGATTGAAGTGATCGTAGACAGGCTCAAACCCTCTCCAGAAGAAAAAAGCAGGCTCTTTGACTCGATACAATCTGCGCTGAAGGTAGGCGGAGGAGTTGTTGTAGTTTCAGTTGACAACAACAAGGGGACGATGTATTCTCAGAGGAATGCCTGTCCTCACTGCGGTATTTCGCTTGGAGACTTGGAGCCCCGAACCTTTTCATTCAACTCGCCATTTGGAGCATGCAGAGAATGCAATGGACTTGGCATCAAAATTGAGTTTGATCCAGATTTGATAATACCAGACAAGTCAAAGAGCATAATAGAAGGGGCAATAAGGCCCTGGACAGGACACTTTGCAACATTTCGATCTGCAATGCTGCGCGACGTAGGCAGAAGGTTTGGTTTTGACCTTGCGACTCCGATAGCCAAGATGAAGCCAGAACAAGTTAAGGTAATACTCTATGGCAGCGACGAGAGCATTCACTACAAGTACCAGTCGCGCTATTCTGACAGCCGATGGGAATACCGTGGATCATTTGAGGGAGTCATACCAAACCTTGACCGCATTTACCGCGAAACCGAATCCGAGTCAAAGCGCGAAGACCTAATGCAATTCATGCGGGAGCGCCCTTGCGAGTTGTGCAATGGTAGGCGCCTGCGCGATGAAGCTTTGGCGGTCAGGATACAGAACAGGTCGATAATGGATGTGTGTGACATGTCAATAGATGAGTGCTATCGCTTCTTCCAAACGCTAGAGCTCACAGAAACTGAGCGCTACATCGCAAGGACTATACTAAAGGAAATTATGTCAAGACTCGACTTTTTGCTAAATGTGGGGCTCAACTATCTTACTCTCAATAGAATGACTGCCACGCTTTCAGGTGGCGAG
Source organism: Nitrososphaera sp. (assembly GCA_025935445.1). Taxonomy (GTDB): domain Archaea; phylum Thermoproteota; class Nitrososphaeria; order Nitrososphaerales; family Nitrososphaeraceae; genus Nitrososphaera. The sequence goes on from JAICVG010000101.1 coordinate 3,442, forward strand.
TCGCAAAGAATTAGGCTTGCGACCCAGATCGGATCAAACCTAACAGGTGTGCTCTATGTATTGGACGAGCCAACGATCGGCCTGCACCAGCGTGACAACATGCGTCTAATAGATACTCTCAAAAAACTTCGAGACCTAGACAACACTCTCATTGTTGTAGAACATGACGAGGAAGTAATACGAAGCTCTGACTGGATAATAGATATAGGCCAAGGTGCCGGTAGGCACGGAGGAGCTATTGTTGCAAGCGGCCCCCTTGAAGAGATTGTAAATAATCCTAGCTCCATTACAGGCGCTTTTCTCAGAGGTGATCAACTGGTTGTCCATCGGCATGAACGGAGAAAGCCAAGCAAGTGGCTGACTGTTCACAATGCATGTGAGAATAACCTAAAGTCCATTGATGTCAGGTTTCCTCTGGGGTGCATGACAGCTGTCACCGGTGTTTCAGGCTCAGGCAAGTCGACACTCATAAACGATATATTGTTCAGGGCACTTGCCACACACTTTTACGGTACAAAGGAAAGAGCCGGTAGGCATGATAGGATATCCGGCCTTGAGCATATAGATAAGGTGATAGGCATCGATCAATCTCCAATTGGCAGAACTCCAAGATCAAATGCTGCCACTTATGTCAATGCCTTTACGCCCATACGGGAGCTATTCGCTAAGACGTCTCAGGCAAGAGAGATGGGATACAAAGCTGGCAGATTCTCATTCAATGTCTCAGAGGGAAGGTGTGACTCGTGTGAAGGTGGTGGCTCAAAAAAGATAGAGATGCAATTCTTGCCCGATATCTATGTCACATGCGACGAATGCAAGGGTAGGCGCTATAATTCTGAAACGCTTGCAATTAAGTACAAGGGCAAAACTATTTCAGATGTGCTTGACATGACTGTCGAAGAAGCACTAAAATTCTTCTACGCCATACCGACTATTACCAAAAAACTCCAAACACTAAGCGATGTGGGTCTTGGCTACCTGAGACTGGGTCAGCCTGCAACCACACTCTCAGGAGGTGAGGCTCAGAGGATCAAGCTTGCTGCAGAGCTGTCAAAGCGCGACACTGGCAAGACGGTCTACATTTTAGACGAGCCCACCACAGGCCTCCACTTTGCAGACGTAAGCAAACTGCTAAATGTGCTAAAAAGGCTGGTTGACCTTGGCAACACAGTCATAATCATCGAGCACAACCTTGATGTCATTACGTCGGCAGACTGGATAGTAGACCTTGGACCGGAAGGTGGTGCAGCAGGCGGGCGAATTGTTGTAGCCGGTACCCCAGAGAAGGTAAGCGAAAATATGAACAGTTATACTGGCAAGTATATGAAGCCAAAGTTGTCAGTTGATAGTATGATATTGCAGAGGGCCAATCAATGACTTTCACTACTACGGTTCTAAGAGAAAAGCGCATTCCAGAAGAACCGGGCGTCTACCTAATGAAGGATAGCGAAGGTGTGATAATTTACATAGGCAAGGCCAAGAACTTGCGAAAACGTATCATCTCTTATTTCAGTAGGCACGACCCCAAGTTAGGATGGAAGACCAGCAGGCTAGTTGACAGGATAGCAGACATAGATTTTGTTGTTACTGATAATGAGATTGAGGCATTTCTTCTTGAGTCCAATCTCATCAAGCGTTACAGACCAGTCTTCAACATTGAGTTGAAGGATCAGCAACGCTATACTTATCTAAAAATAACAGACGAGGCATTTCCCCGTCTCCTTGTCGCAAGACGAAACAGGGCAGGAGAATTCACAGGACCAAAAGGTAGAATCTACGGGCCGTTTGTGCGGGGCAGTTCTAAATACTTGACAGTTGGACTCTTGCGAAAATTATTCAAGGTAAGAGTATGCAATAGGCTGCCCAAGACACCCTGTCTCCAGTACTTTATCAAGAATTGCGATGCGCCATGCATAGCTAATGTAATGCGGGAGCAATATATGATGAATATCGTAGCATTGCAAGACATACTTGAAGGTAAGAGCAGTATCGACAGGTTTGCTGAGGAAATGCATGCGGAGATGAAGCGTGCTTCCGAGCTTGGCGACTATGAAAGGGCAAAAGAGATCCGTGATACTCTGTACAGGCTGAATAATTTGCGAATTAAGCAAAAGATGGAAAAGGCTGTTAACCGCAACCACGATGAAGAGTACGTTAGTATTTTAAAGGATACCAAAAAGGGTGTGGCCCATGTAATGACA
>JAICVG010000334.1 GCA_025935445.1 Nitrososphaera sp.
ATAGATAAAGAATCGTTCCACTCCCCAAGCAGATGTTGATGCGCATAGGATAAACTTTAGCGATAACCTTTGATACAGGTCTTTTGAATAATCAGCTAGAAGGAGACGATAGAGCAGGGTCGTCGGGCCGTAAGGTGATATCGCTCCAGAAACATGAGTGTTAGGACTTTATAAGGCAACAGAGCTAAAAACTTTTCCCTGTGTAGGATCAGTAGAATTTGAAGTTATTATTATAGTATTGGGTTCATATGCTTGCAGAGCTTTTAACTCTTTGAAATTATTATAAATGACAAAGGTTGGGATTCGAAACTCTGCCTACCTTTTAGATCTGGTGGCTAAATCATTTGTGCCACCATAGTAAAAAAGAAAACTATGTGGAAGTTGTTGAGCCTTTCTAAGCGAAGTGTTTTGACTGTGTGTCAACTTGTAACTAAATCAAGGTTGAGAATTTTTTACAAGTTAGGGCTCTGAGCTTATTCCATTTGCCCTAGAAAATTGTTGTTTAATGTGTATATTGCATATACTCTACTCTATGTTGGTAATGGCAGCAACACCAGGAAGCTATCGGTGCATGGCATGTGGTTTGGTATTTGACTCGGAAGATGAAGCAAAACGTCATGAAGAGCAGCATCCAGGTATGGTTCGAAAAGCAACTGGCGAGACAGCGCCGTCTTAGCAAAAACGAGTAATAAGTGCTAAGAAAAGTTTCGCATAAGACCATTTGCGAAGACCCAGGCCCGCTACAGATCCGAAGCAATGGCTACTACTGACGCTGCAACGATAATGCAGTAGGCTTTACCTTTTGGGACACTAACAATATAATGGCCCAGAGGATTCTAGAGAAAAATGTTCAGATCAGACACAATGTAATTCTCAGTGAATGCTTCCAGGATTTGGATAAAAATTCATTTGAATCCTATGACTAGGATCTTGTCATTTATTGTTCGCATTTTGTAACCATCTTTGACAGAATGACGAGATAGCTGATATTCACCTAGACTAGGCGCCGTGATTACTTTCAGCGCGTTCTGCTTCTGAAGATAGCATAAGCCGCATGGCTTTTGTCCTAAGGCTCTCCTGAGTGGTGCTATCTAGGTTAGCGATGTTTCTATGGTCAATATGATCGTTAATTCTTGTGATTGAACCTATATGATTTGACCGATTCATCAGAAGACTGTCCTCATTGTCCTTTCTTTTGTGCGATCCTCTTAGAATCCACAACAGTGTTGATATCGTATATGCCGGTATCATGTCGCCGATAACTGGTATGAACTCTATTGAGTTGATAGCTGTAGAAGTCTTGCTACCGGTCAGATTATACAATATAGCCATCACGACTGCATCAACAACATCGCCAACAATGGGTAGCGCGAAGATGGGAGCGCCAATATAGTCGAGCACATCTGCAACTACTGAAATACCTAAAGCAGCAGTCGCTCTAACCTCAAAAGACAGGTCTGATTGATTTGATTTCTTTTGGCTAATTAGTTTCATGGGCAACATATATG
>JAICVG010000327.1 GCA_025935445.1 Nitrososphaera sp.
AAAACCTTTGGAGCGTGAAAAAACATAAAGCACAAAAGATAGAGGGCCCTTCTACCGAGGTACTGCTTGGTAGTCGTCGAAGTTCTGCCAATATCTATCAAAACTCAGAGAAGGAGGTTTGATTTGTTTGGGACCCTACAAGGATTTAGCTACAAGTACAACGACATTGTAGTCATCTCAAGCAAGTTTGTGTCAATGAGCGAAGGCTCTATAGTTAAACTGAGCAAAGTAAAGGTAAGGAAAAAGGCAAAAGAGCTTGCGACTAAAAATCACATGGATGCGAAGCTTGCTGAGCTTGTACTTAGAGAGTCTGAATATGTAATGAGAACAGGAGTGCCAGGCTTTTTGCTTGCAATTCGTGATGGTACGATAGCGCCAAACGCTGGCATCGACAAATCAAATGTTCCAAGAGGCTATGCCATACTCTATCCACGTGACCCTTTTGAGACGGCAGAGAAGTTGAAACTCAAATTTCTTGCCGAGCTTGGCATAAGAGTGGGCGTCGTGATAGCAGATAGCCGGCTTATGCCAACTCGCATAGGCACAACAGGAGTTGCAATAGCGTGTGCTGGCTTTGAGCCAGTCGAGGACCAGAGGGGCAGGCGCGACTTGTTTGGCAATGTCTTAAGAGTAACGTTTAAGGCAGTTGCAGATGCACTTGCCACAATGGGTGTGGCAGTTATGGGCGAGAGCGACGAATCTACGCCTGCTGCAGTAGTAAGGGGGGCAAATGTCATCTGGTCAGATAAGAAGTTCTCATGGAAAGACATGGCTGTTGAGCCATTACAGGACATCTACCTGCGCGGGAATTTAGAACTAGTATCAGAGAAATGATATTTAACAGACCTGCATAGAGTTTTAATATGTCCTAACTTTTAGTCATAATTACACAACCTAAATGTCCGAATTTCTTACAAGCTATCCAAGGACAATTAGTGCCATCAAGGGCTTGCAGGACTTTATTCGCAAAGAAGAGATCGAGCTTAACCATCTATGCCTTATGGTCAAGATAAAGCGGGACGAAATCATCACTGCGTTGATCTCTGAGGGTTTTAAGCGTGTCAAGCTGGAGAATAGAAAACCGACTCAGATAGGGCATGGCTTTTCAAAAAAGCTGATCAGACCCTGGGAGATTCATGTACGATTGCTTGAAATGCAGCAGGGTCGTATCGCAATACAAGCAGAAGTAGAAATTTCTCGCAGGTATATACAACACATTCGCTCGGTAAGGGCCCCAGTCATTTATGAAATAGAGTCGATCCTAGAAAAGCACAAAATTGAATACCAGATCTGGCATGCCAAGATGCGTCAGTACATTACAAATGTCATTGACAACCACCAGATAACACTTAGCGCTCCGAGGCTTCCACCTATCCCGTGGAAGCCTATGGCCGGCTCTGTGGTGACACTATCGCTCATCTATCTGGCAAAGTTTCTCGGCATAATCCAGTAAAGACTTTTGTATTTCTGCAGCCTAAATCGGCTCAAGTGCCAGAGACGGCTACATTCTACCATTATGGCATATCGCCTTGGGAAATTGAAGTTATTTATGATACGCTAAATCGGTCTTTTGAAGTTGAAGAAAGGGAGCTCCCACCAGACGATCCACAGTATGTCAGCTTCATTGAAATCAGATTTCCTGTCCCATACAATGAGACATTCTTCCAACAGGAATTCACCATGGATAGCTGGTTCAAGATAAAAGGCTTCATAAAAGATGTAAAAAAAAGGCGCGGTAGAAAGGGTATCAAAGTATTCATCAGATTTGCAGGCTTTGGAAATAATAATAAAAATAATATTGGCATTGTTTTTCCGCTGCAGAGCAAAGGCGACAGGCAGTTTGAAATGGCCATAGAAAAGATAGAATATCTAGTTGAGATTGTGCCAGTTCAATTGCAATTGATACCGTCGGGCGCAGAAGAAATATGGTTCTTGTATGATGAGGCCAGCTCCAAATGGAGTCCCTCTGTTGCTAAGACGAGC
>JAICVG010000178.1 GCA_025935445.1 Nitrososphaera sp.
AGATTATCTATACTATTAGTGAGGATGAACAACAGCAATCGCCGTCCCCTACAAATGATTGGAAAGGAGAATACGGGAGAATAGATAAAGCAATGATTTTAAAGTACTTAGACACTAACATGATAAATAATTCAATATTCTATATTTGTGGTCCTCCTAGCATGCTAAAAGCCATGCAATCTTTGCTCCAGGACAATTTCGAAATTCCAAAAGAAAGAATCAAAGTTGAAGAGTTTACAGGTTACTGATGACGATGATTAATATTCAAGGAATCGAATTTCCTTCTGGAGAAGCAGTAGTACTATCTACCCCACAACCAGCGAGAGTAATCAAAAGTGTTTTCTAACTACCGCTGTTGCTTGTAGTCTTGCCTTCACATCTGCTGTAAATTCCAGGGTGTCAGCATGTCATCACATGTCTTTGTATCACAAGTCAAAGACTTTATGTCGTCCGATCGTTTGCAAGCGTTTGCATTGCATACTCAACAACTAAGAACGTCTTGCAGGAAGTTATAACATTGACCTGCAGGGGTCTATGTTCACAAATGCACGACCCTTCGTAGTCAAAAAGCGGCAGTTGCGTCTCATTTTTCTCCAGCTCTCCAATAGAATGCAAAACAAGCCTTCTCCCCCCGATAGTCCCGACTGTATCTTAGAGGGATGTTGTTGCCAGAATACAATACTACAATACATTCAAAAACTAAAATGCTCTAGCAATTCTAGACATATGAATTAACCCACAACTCCAATCTATTTCTTAAATAAATAGAACTATCATCACAAACATTCTTGCCCTTAGCACACCCTTCTCTAGTGATGGCTTCAATAGGATACTGGGTCGCCCATGAACAGCACTCGATGTATGAATTGCTCAAATTTGTTGTAGAGGCGGAAAAATGTGGCTTTACCACGACAATGACAAGCGACCATTTCCATCCCTGGTGGCATGACAATGCCTATGGCAACTTTACCTGGATCTGGATTGCAGCCGCTGCCGAGCGCACAAAAAGAATGCAGTTTGTGACTGGCGTTACCGCACCAGTCTACCGATATCACCCTGCCATTATCGCTCAAGCTTTTGCATCGCTTGATGTGCTTTATCCTGGTCGAATTGGGCTTGGTTTGGGTAGCGGAGAAGCCATGAACGAGTCGCCACTTGGATTTGATTGGCCCAGGCCAATGGCAAGGCTTACTAGGACAAAAGAATCTATTCAGATAATCAAGCAGCTGTGGAATCAAAGAGAATCTGATGATGGAGGATTTGTGAATTTCAATGGGGAATATTTTCTCATCCGTAATGCCAAACTATACACTCTGCCCTCAAGCCACATACCAATCTATATGGCAGCAACAGGACAACAAGCAACAAAAGTTGCTGCAAGATACTCTGATGGCTTGATATCATATTTGGGACCGGTCGAAGCAGGCAAGGTGCTTAGTGTTTTCGATTCCAGGGCAGAAAAAGATGGAAGAGACCTGAATTCTTTAGAGAAGATAGCAGAATACAAGGTATCATTCTCCGAAGATTACGAAGAGGCATTCAGGTCTGCAACCTTTTGGCGAGCTACTCTGATAAAGAATGTATTCGATTCTGACATCAGCGACCCTAGAAAGTTGCAGAGGAAAGCGGAAAAGGAAGTTCCTGATGAAAAACTAAAGCAAGCCATTCAAATAACAACTTCAATTGAGGATTGCATAAAATCAATAGAGGATTACTTCAAAGCAGGATTTACAAGGGTCCATATCCACAGCACCAGTCCTGACGAAATAAAATTCATTCAAATGTTTAGCAAAAAAGTAATGCCGCATTTCAATGTTCAAACCGGTAGCGGAAAAATGGCCGCTTCCGCCTGAGTGTATCATTTGTTGCAACTCTTTTAATCCATATAGCGTAAGCTATTGTCATGTATGCGGGCCCGCAGGAAACAAACTGGATCCCGCGCTCATTCCAAGAGGCTGCCAGAAATTTAGCAAAAGAAGCAGTAGAACGCTTTGTAAGACCCAATCAGATTATCGGCCTTGGAAGCGGTCCGATGGCATCTGCTATCGTAAGGGAAATGGTAAATTTTGATGGTAAGGAAACTCTAGAGTGTATCCCCACTTCGTTTCAGATAAAACTGGAAGCACAAAACAGCGGACTAAAACTGGTTGATGAGGACAAGATGGCGCAAATTGATGTTGTTTTTGATGGCGCTGATGAAATTGACGGCAAATTTAACATGATAAAGGGTGGTGGTGGCGCTCTTTTACGGGAAAAAATAGTGCACTCGGCTGCCAAGCAGATGGTAATTGCTGCAGAATCCAACAAATTTGTGCCGACATTCCGCTGGCCAGTGCCAATTGAAATACATCCTTTTGCGATTCACATTGTCAGGAAAAAGCTTGAAGATATTGGCGGCAGGCCGAAAATGAGGATGCTAAAGGAAGGTTATCCGTACGTTACAGAGAACGGCAACTTTATCCTAGATACCTCTTTTGATTTTCCATTAGACATAAGGCGACAAGAACTTGAGCTCAAAAACATTGCAGGCGTAGTTGAAGTAGGGCTCTTTACCAAGCACGCAAACGCATACTACAAGGCAAAGGAGGATGGCTCTTTTGAAACTGTTGAAAATCCATGACTTGACCCGCACAATAAGCCAAGATATGCAAGTCTATCCCGGAGACCCCCAGCCAGAATTCGACCCTCATGCGACAATTAAAGACGATAAAGTTAATGTCACCAGATTCACGCTTGGCTCCCACACTGGAACTCATGTTGATGCGCCGTGGCATTTTCTGCAAGAGGGCAACAGCATAGATATGGAACCTCTCGATAAATTCATTGGTGAGACCGCAATTATTGATGCCTCAGGCAAAAACATCATAACTGCTGAGGAATTTTCTGGATATGACATCAGGAGCAACGATATCGTTCTGATATACACCGACACAGGCGACCGCCGCACTAATTTTGCCTATCTTGATATTTCTGCGGCGGAATGGATAGTGGAAAACGGAGTAAAGTCTGTAGGCATTGATACTGCCAGTGTAGAAAAATATGGAAGAAAAGACGCCCCAGTTCACAAGATGCTGCTTGCTAGTAACATTGGCATAATCGAAAACCTTGCTAATTTAGAGCAGTTTGCCGGCAGCAGGATGTTTTTTGTATGCTTGCCCCTACCGCTTAAAGGGATCGACGGGTCGCCTGCGAGAGCAGTCCTTTTTGATATAGTAAAATAACTTGTCGGGCAGTGATTATTATTGGCTCTAATAGTCAGGAACTGGAGGGAAGTCTACCCTACCATAGCGCACAAGAGCGGCCTAGATTGGCGGTTGCTTTCCATGGCTATCAAGACCTATGGAGATATAGATGCAGAAGTCGATCCCAAGTTTCAATGTTTGAAGAGTATAACCTATGTTTCATTAGCAAAGTTACAGCCAAGCCTCTCATACGAGCCGCATGAACATAAGGATCATGAGGAGATATACTACATAATCAATGGAAGTGGGCACATAAAGATAGGTGATGAAATAGCCAAGTTCAGAGAAGGAGACGTTATTTACATACCGGAAAAAACCCGCCATTCAATAACAAATGACGGCAACGAAATGGTGGAATTTCTGGCATTTGGAGGGTTTACCGGCATGAAGGAAGGAGGAAGAGGATAGTCATAATGCAGCTTGGAATAATCGGCCTTGGCAAGATGGGTGGAAACCTTGCCCTACAAGCTACTGAGAAGAAAATACAGGTCATAGGTAAAGCTCGCAGCAAAAAGCCAGAGCTGGAGAGGCAGGGTGTCAAAGTAGTGACAGATTATGAGTCCTTTGTTGGCTTTATGAAGCATCCGAGGATAGTTTACCTTTCTCTGCCCGCCGGTCCAACAGTAGATGGCGTGCTTGATGATCTAGTGCCTCATCTTGAGATGGGAGATGTGATAATGGATGGGGGCAATTCATTCTATGTTGATTCTATTGAAAGGGAGAAGAAGATGCAAGAAAAGGGAATCTATTTCCTAGATTGTGGCACGAGTGGAGGACTAGAAGGTGCCCGACACGGCGCTTGTTTTATGGTTGGTGGTAAAAAAGAAGGCATTAAGATAGCCGAGCCTATTTTGACTGCCTTGGCAGTAAAGGACGGATATGTCTACACTGGCCAACCCGGCACTGGTCATTTTGTAAAACTGGTTCATAATGGAATTGAATTTGGCATGCTGCAGTCAATAGGAGAAGGAGTC
>JAICVG010000205.1 GCA_025935445.1 Nitrososphaera sp.
AAGCAACGCGCTTTAAGCCTCGGATGGGAGGAATAACAAATCCCTAGAATAACAAATAACTACTGTCCACCGATCAAATTGGATTGACATGTACCCCTTTACTTTATGACTCTGCTCAATTTTGACACGATCAAACCGTCCACCACTTATTAATTAACCTGGCAAGCAAACGTATGTATGCAATTTCACGATATCAGAATAAATCAGTGTAATAATTATGTACCTTGACAAGTATTAAATAAAGGTATGAAAGTAACAGCTCTTGAAAAAATGGCTGCTCAAATGAAGGTTCATCCCTCATTTTTCAAGGAATTCGCTACTAAAACCTGGGTTTCCCCAACAGAGATTATAAAGGAGCTTGTAGAGAACGCCTTTGATGAGGACGCAACAAAGGTTCTTGTCACCGTCCTAAGCAATGGTTCTATTGCTATTGAAGATGACGCAGGAATGGATCAGAATGGAATGGAAAAATTTCTGCTTTTGGGTTCGCCCCATAAAAAGACCGAATCCATTTCACCTAGGCTGAAAAGAATTAGAACAGGCAGATACGGCACAGGCAGACTAGCATTCCTGACATCATTTGAGACTATGAGAATAAGAACAAGGCGTAAGACTTTCACGAAGGCGCTTACCATCAATGCAGGTGTGCTTGAAAGACTGTATACGGGTAATGCCAAGCTCGATGATCTAAAAGAGGCTCCGCTTAGGCGAGACGGAACAGAACTAGTCATGACTGGGGCCAAAACTCAACTGGATCTATTCAAAATAACAAAAGAGATCCGAAGACTAGCAGTCCTGAGGCAACCACTATTTGAAGTATATATCAAAACTGCCGAGAAATTCAAAGAATGGAATTTTGATGGTTCCCAGATTATAAAGGCCCCTGAAATTCAAGGCCACAGGATACCCGTCAACCTTGACAACGGCAAATTAACCGGAGAAATCATTATTGCTAAGAGACCACTGTCAGATGATGAGCGGGGAATCGCTGTGATGGTTGGAAACCATATTGTGACGCGCAGCAACTTTGGCTTTGAAACAAAGCTGAACCGCGTAACAGGCTTTGTCAGATGCGATAGCCTGACCACTAGATTTGCTGACAAGTCTGCAATCATTGAGGATAGCGAATATGCCAAATTCAATCAGCTCATGAAAACCTTTGTCATTGATAGAGTCATTCCAGGGCTGACTGAATACGAGGACGTACTGATAACTCGCGAAGAATCGAGGATTTATCGCGAAATTGATAAGATACTTGGACAAGCTATGATCGAAAATCTGGAACTTGAAGAGGAAGTACAAGGGTACGAACTGGTGCAAATAAAAGAAAGTGTGAGGGCTGCGCAAGATGAGGAACATGATAAGCATCCACATAAAGTGCGTTCTGATGACAACCGCCAAATCGCAGACTATGACGAGATCTCCCCCTCCCCTCTTGAGAGTTCAGAAATTTCCAAGGCAGATGTTACCCGCCCACATGCTGTCACAGAACCGTATGCTTCAAGTAGTCTATCTGACGTGCCTGAAGGGATGGCTGTAGAGGTCGTCAATGAAACACAGGTCGACGGCACTATGATTAAAACAAGGAATGTACGTAAGCCAATACTGAAGAAGACGTTTGCACTCAAGAGGATAGGCTACAAGGTGATCCCCTATGAAGATGAAAGTGATTCGCGATACAGCTTTATTACCGAGAATATTGTGTTTGTAAATAAAGCCAATCCAACTTATAGGGCGGAAGCCACAAGAGGAGATGAGTTCCTTATGAGGCATGTCATAAGCATTGTTGCTGAGGCAGTTGCGCAGGCAAAACACCCGGAAGGCAAGGAGGCGCTTGGGTTACAGAACAGGCTTGTCGCTGAGGCCATCCGAATACACGACACCAATGTAGCAAAGCCTTAGCCGCAGTAAAAGCATAATCTGCTTTCGCAATTTTTTGTCTTTCCAATAGAAACGACTAAATCTAACTGGAACAGCGATGTACATCGCATATGGCGTTTGAATTCATGCCGGGCGCGACAGTAGTAGGTATATCCTACAGTGATGGTGTTTTACTAGCAGCAGAGAAGAGAGTTTCTTTTGGGAACTTTGTAGTGAACAAGCACATTAAAAAGACATTCCCAGTAACGGACCACGTTGGCGCCGCATGCGCCGGCATGGTCGCTGACATGCAGGTACTTGTAAGGCAAGTCGAGGCGTTGGCCAAGATCCGTAAATTGGAGACAAGACGTGATGTTCCTCCAAACTCGATAGCGAAGTTAATGTCTGTTATCATGTTTGAGAGAAGATACTTCCCACTGCTAACACAGGTCATTGTGGGCGGTATCAACGAAAAACCCGAAATCTACACCCTTGACCCTCTTGGTTCAGTACTTCCTGATGATTATGCTGCAGTAGGTACAGGAGCAGAAGGGGCACTTGGTATCATGGATGCAGAATTTAAGCCAAATATGTCTGAAGAGAGAGTTAGAGAATTGGCTACACGGGCTATCAGGTCTGCGATCCAACGTGATACTGCAAGTGGAGATGGGATCGACATATTGTATATAACGAGAACTGGGTACAGGGAAGAAGCAATAAAACCTTCCTAATGCCTATATTTTCTTGTAAGCTTCCCAGATTTTGTCGCTAATATAGTGAATGGTGTCTATGACATAGCCCTTGGTCATTGCTTTTGCTACTTCGCTATCTTCAAGAGCAAGTCCGACAGCAAGCGCCCTTCCGTGCATCTGATCCTTTACTACTACAATCTCTCCTTTTTTGAAGGAGTCAAAATTGATTATACCGGGTCGCAACACCTTAGCGCCGTTGCAAACAAATTTCACTGCGCCATTGTCTATTGTCACTGAAGGAAAGCGCTGCAAATCTTCCTGCTTGCCAAGGAAGGGCACTATTAAGCCCCGTACTTGGGCTGCAACCATCTTGTCTGCACTCAACAGGCACTTCTCTCGTTCGATTTCATATACCTTGATATTCTTAACCTTTGGAAGAATGCCTTCCGGCCATGCAGAAGCAAGCCTATCGAAAAGTTTTGCGGTTTCACTCTTTGATAATAGGAATATCTTCAGCGCGATCATAATATCGCTGTACAAACGATAATTAATCTGTTACATTAACGCTCAATGCTTCTCCCTCGGCTTCACTTTAGCGGCTTGCTAAGGTTTGATCTTATCAACACAACTGTTACCGAGAACACATCTTGCAAAGGAGCACTTGCTCGATGTCTACTGGCCAGAAAAATTGTTGTTTGAAAGGAGTTTTCATGCTCAAGGCAGTAAGCAAGGAGACAATCTATTCTGGAATGGTATGTAATCCGATCATCTATAAAGAGCTGTGAGCAATACCGGGAAGCAGAATCACATTGCGTGCTTGTAAAGCCTACGCGTTAGTATGTGTTATCTCTTGCCAGCATTCCAGGCAGTACTCACCGTTGATTTGGAATATTTCTGCAGGCTTGACTTGACACTCTATACATTGGTACGATTCGGCATCTGCAATTCCTTTTATTTTTTTGATTGATTTGTTGAAAATTTGCATCCTAGAGATACAGAAATTATTTGCTTAGTTGCAATATTTATACGTTTTTTTGATATGCTAAGGTGAAGGATGCTACTTTCCTAGCATTAACAAGCCAATACGTAATCTGAATCGAGAGAAGTTTAAGAGGAGTAACTTCTAGAATTATGAAGATAGTATAGGTTCTATATTTTAGGGAAGTAACTGAGGATGTATGTATTTAATCCTTTATCTTGCACTATCATAGTGGTTCCCTTTGTCTGTTACTAGAATTGCTACTTTCAGTCTTATGAAACGACGGGACGGTATTAC
>JAICVG010000156.1 GCA_025935445.1 Nitrososphaera sp.
AGCGACACTTTGGATATTTTGTCTAGATCGTTATCGTTTGTAAAGTTAAACAGGAAAATGTTGTCCACCTGTCTATAGATACCATCACTTATTGCGTCGGGCTGGTTTGTGATGAAGGTGGTATAAATACCAAAGTGTCTCATTCGAGTGATTATGTCCTCCCAGTATGTATCGCGGATGTAGATGTGTGCCTCTTCTGCAAAGAGGAAAATAGGCGGGATTTGCTTGTGCTCCAGCAAGTCGACGATCTTGCTCAATACTAACTCAACGACCATCCTGCGTACAGTAGGCGAAACTTCACCCATGCTGATTATCATGGCTGCACCGCTCTTGCCTGAAATTATGTCTTCAAATTGCAGACCTCGTTCACCGTTGATGAATAGTTGTGAGGACTGGATGACATGGTAGCGGGACACTAGTGCATCTCGCACAAGCTCATTTATGCTCCAAGTGTTGACAGCATTACCTATTGCATCTATTGAAAGCGATTGCTTACTTTCACACCAGTCCCAGATCCGCAAGAATTCACGCAAAGATGCAGCAGGCATGTCAAGAGCATTTTTAAGCATTCCAGATATCGCTGTCTTACCGCAGTAGTCAAGAGTAAACCTCAGTGTCTTACCTGGCTCAAGCACCTTGACTTGCTGATTGATTGAAGAAGGAATACCGGCGCGGCTCCATCCAAGGCCTCCATACTCATTGTTCAAGTCAAATACGACCACAAAGGCGCCATACTGCACCAGTGTCTTGATAAGCATCTTGGATAGATGTGACTTGCCAGATTCTTTCTTACCTGTAATGACGGTCAGCTTGCCATCCAGATCCTCTGCGAAAATTTCAAACTCTTCTTCGTGACCAGCTCTGCCAACTGGGATCGGAAATACCCCACATCTTCCAAGCAAAGAGTCAAGCTCTTTCATCGCAATCCGCCTTATCTTGGATTCAACTCTTGAAGGAAGCCACGATACATCGCTTGATAGTTTACCGTCATTGACTGATGCCCTTATCTTGGCGCGAAATACTCTGGCATCTCTTACCAAGCGGGACAAGCTCCCGATGTTGAGTGGGTCATGTAGGTTCTCCATGCTTGAAGCGTTGACTACCTCTTCTTTGACAATGTCTTCAATTAAAGCCTGAGATGAAAGGTACTCTTCATCATAGACCTGTACAACCATGCTCCTGCTTCTGTCCTCTATGAGTAAGTAGTCTCCCTTGGCAGCCGAATCTTCCTTCATGGCAAGTAAGAGCAGTTCGTTGCCATTCTTTGATAGTATCTTCATACTGGTATCGACCCCAAAAGAGTTCTGCGTATGTCATCTGCGGCTAGCTCCGTCACATCATAGTTGTTCAGTATGTGGCTTCTGAGGCATGTCACCTCTGTACTTGTGAACGTAGAAATGTGGTGTGCAAGCCTGAGGGTTTCGGGATAGCCACCCGCCACTACGTCATTTCCAAGCAGCATACCAAATGATTGGCTCACATCGCCTACAATGTCTGCTCGCAAAATAGGACTGCTACTGCCCTTTTCCAGCTTAACCATCAGGTTGCTGCCAATAGTGTTCCTGATCAAGCTTTTGATGATATCCTCAACTTCAATGTAGGCCGGCCCTGGCACTTTTGTTAATGGAGCGGCAGCTCTGTCTAATGCCTTGAGCTTAGTGCTCTTGCTAATCCCTACAAGCATGTTCTTTCGGATAACGCTGCTCTCTGAAATCTTGCTTATACGGCAGTCTCTCTCTTCAAAGATCGATGCTTTGAGTGAACCGTCAACTAGAATTATTGAATTTGTAAAGTGGCTTGCAATCTCTTTCTGGACTGCTCTCTCTACGCGTACTCTTATCAGACGCTTCGCCAAGTCATCATCTAAGAGAACCAGCCTTGAGAGCCGCTCTTCCAGTTCTGATTCATGAACTGTCTTTTCGCTTAGATAGAATAACCCCGGGCCTATCTTGAAATGCATGAGAGTGCGCCCAGCATAGGCTGTAGCGAGGCCACACTTAATGCCATAAAGGCTTCCATCTTCTGTCTCGGCTAGCTTGATGCTGCTAGAGTCTATAGCCGCCACAAGTGCATTCTCTTTGATCGGGCGAATGGTAGTTATCGTTGTTGTACCTTGAGGGTTAGATCTCATGCCCCATCCATCAACTGGCATCATTTTCTTCTCGTCATGGCAAAACACAATTTTCTTCCCTTTCAGCACGTCAAGCTTTGGAGCAAGACACTTGCTCACCGATTCCCCTATGTCGAGATCCCTTAGATTCAATATATTGTCCGAAAAAAGGGTTTTTTGATTGTTCATGTTGATCAACAATATCTGCGGGCACAAGTATATTAATATTGCTCAACATGATCAATATGGCCAGCAACAGATTTATCAATAGCAGCCTGAGAGGTATATTTAAGCAAATATGAGTGGCCCTCCTGCTGAGGAAGTCAAGATAAGGCTTAAGCACGGTGAATGGGAAGTAGAGGTAGTCTGCATTGAGAGCAGGGTCAAGCAGGTAGTTGAGAGTGTGCTCTCAAGCCTTGATACTACCAAGATGATGGGGCCAGAAGTGCAGAGCCAGCTCGATGCGTTGAGGCGAGAAATAGACTCCTTAAAGACAAGGCCGATCGCTGAACTCATCCCGGAGGGCCAGCAGCAGAAGGTGACGACCAAGACTGGCATAACATGTAGGGGCCTTTTGGAAAATCTCTGGGTCGAGGGGCATTTTGATAGTGAAAGGTCTCTTGGTGAAGTACATGAAGAGCTATCAAGAAGAGGCTACAACTACGACAGGACTGCAGTCTCGCATTCGCTTACAGATATGGTGCGAGAAAACATCTTGACAAGAATTGGAACAATGCGGAATTACCGCTACATCCAGAAAAGGCCACCAAATAGCACTACTGCGCAGGCCTGATCTTTTTGGCTATCGTAGAATTGAGCCAGTGGATGCCTGCTGTCGTTATCCTGTATTTGCTCGGCTCTTTTTCGTCACGCGTGACGTGGCCGGCCTTAACCATTTCAGATATTCTGGAGCTTATGGACTTTGGGTTGAGCGCCGTAGCAGTATGAATATCTGATACTTGCATAGAATTGTCCTGCAGCCTGCCAAGATCCTTTGCAATTCTGGCAGCTACAAGCTGTAGAGCTACTATATCCTTATCAGACAGCTTGACATCGGTATGTAGGATTACACGAGGACCCTCTGGTGTGATCTTGATGACATCGGAATATGTTTCAATGAGCTCCTGCGCTGCATAGTTGAGTAGGATCTTTCTTGCAAGATCTATTGAAGGCACCTGCTTAAACAGAAAGTTCATCACTGAAGCTGTGACGGTCTCAGCAGAGCCGCTGAACTCAACCTTTACGTCGCCGATGGTTACGGTGACGTTAACGTCATTTTCAGCTTGGCTCATTATTGTTTTCGCTTGTAACACAAATGGCGGGCTATATATTGAATTCGTTAGATTGCATTTGCTAGCGCCCTCTGTTCTCCTTTCTCCTATATAATACGTAGGTTACTCCAAGCAACCCTCCTGACAGTGCAATACTTATCAGTGTAGCACTGACATCTCTCTCAATTGCTGTGCACGTAAATTCGCCGGCAGAGCAGCCAGCAGCAAAGAAGATACCGTTCCAAGCAGAATGTGTAATCACTGAAAACCAACCCTTGCCACTGACCCATGTCCTTAGGCTAAAGAAAAGGGATGGAAGCACAAAAAGCAGGTTGCCAAACGCAAGGCTGTTGACTGAAAGCGTATCAGTATTCAAAAGATGTATCCCGACCCAGACAGCTCCGGTGACAAGGACAGAGTAGGCATTTCCAAATATGTAGAACGGGATGCCAAAGAATATCGTCTCTTCTAGTGGTCCTGCGGCAAGTACTGACAATAGTGACCTTGGGATGCTTGGTTGCTCATAGTCTGGAAGAACCTGCTCAATAAGAGGCGTGACTGCAAGAAGCAGTATAATGCCAATCCCGTGGTAAAACAACAACATCTTTGTGAGATAGCCTACTGAAGTGCGCCTGTATTTGGACAGCCATGACCTGGGATGAAAGTCGGCCTTTTCTTCAGTAAATCTCCGTGCCAACGGGCATAGCATGACTGTTACATTAAAGAAGTTTCTGGCTTGCTGACTGGCTACATCCAATCTTCCCATGCTGATGTATAGTGTTGGATCAGCCTGCTTGCCTGTGATGACAAGCTATGTGATTTTTGCACATAGGCAAGACAATCAACGAACAGCTTGAGGGGGCTTGGCACATACTCCAGAGCCATCATGTCCTTATCGCAGAGCGTGATAATCCTCTCAACATTTTCGCAATACCTCTTTGAAACAAAATCTAGTATACTTCTAATCTCCTCTGATAGGACTGACTGGTCAGAGAGCTGCTTTTCTATGCTTGCAGAATTGATGGAAAGGGATTCGATGTAAATTTCCCTTGTAGACTTGGGCTTGTACATTATTACTTGTTGGCCATCTTGTTCATCTTATCCTTCAGC
>JAICVG010000017.1 GCA_025935445.1 Nitrososphaera sp.
AGAGAGATCGTTCTCGCGTATGGCACGCCTCCTGAAGATATTCCAGCTGAACATGACTTTGGGAGCATAACGAGATAAAAGCATAAACGTGATATAAAGCAAAAGCACAAGTTAGGTAGCTATGTCAAGAGTTGCCATCATAGATTCCGAAGTGGCAGGAATTGCCGGCGACATGCTAATGTCCAGCCTAGTGGATGCTGGTGCTAACAAGACCAAAGTCATTGAGGCAATCTTTGCTTGCCAGAACTTTGTCAAGGACAGCAGGATAGTCAATGCTCATTTTGCCAAAGTGATATCACACAGCTTTGCTGCCACGCAGCTGCAAATGAAATGCAAAGATGGGGTACTCAAGCGCAAGGGCACGGAAATGTATTCTGCACTTGCAAGATGCTGCGACTCTGTGGGGCTTGAGGATAGGGCCAAGACATTTGCATTAGATTCTCTCAAAATGATAATTTCTGCTGAGGCTACCATCCATGGCCAGAATTTTGACAGCGTATATCTGCACGAAGCATCCAGCATTGATACCTTTGCAGACCTTGTTGGATGCGCAACAGCGTTGCAGGATCTCCAGCTGTTTGACGCCAAAATGTATTCTACTAAAGTGGCAGTTGGTGGCGGCCTGCTAAGGTTCTCTCATGGTACCATCTCAAATCCTGCCGGTGCAATCCTTGAAATTTTCAAGAATAAACAATTCGTCTTGGTAGGGGGGCAGGCTGAAGATGAACTGACAACTCCTACAGGGGCAGCAATGCTTGTCAATTTGGTGCACGGCAGTGTCAACTACTATCCCAGCCTTGCGCCGGAAAAAATTGGCTATGGTGCGGGCATAAAAAAGTTTGAAGGTTTTCCCAACGTGGTTCGAGTAGCAATAGGTACATCGGGAACTGTCTATGAAACCACCAAGGATACAGTCTATGTCGTGGAAACAAACATCGATGACGCGTCTGGCGAGCTAATAGGTAACCTTGTAGAGCAGCTGGCTGAAGTCGCGAAGGACGTGACAGTCATTTCAGGTACCACTAAAAAGAGCCGGCCAACCCATCTCATTAGGATTATATCGGAAAACGCGCAGCTAAACAGCGTGCTTGAGTTACTGTTCGATGAATCCGGGACGCTTGGTGCTCGAGTGCAGGAAGTAGAGCGAATTGTTCTGCCTAGGGGCGTACTAACTATGTCGGTTAATATTAACGGCAACATTCTCGACGTGCGCGTCAAGATTGTCAAGGATTCAGCTGGAAGAATAACAAATGTTAAACCTGAGTTTGAAGATATCAAGATGATTGCAACAGCGTGTCAAATTCCGGTCAAGAGGGCAATGGATCAGGTCCGGTCGGAAGTTATGAAAAAGCTGGGAGAAGCATAAAATGGAAACCTTCAACAAACTGGTAGAGTGGTTCGTAAAGAACGGGGGCGACAGAGCAATAGTGGCACTTTCTGGTGGAGTCGACAGTGCTGTAGTAGCATTAGCTGCAAAAAAGGCGCTTGGCAAAGGCGCTATTGCCATAACTGCTGATTATAAGACGCTGGCAGAAGAAGAACTTGCCGCGGCGTGGCGAGTCGCAAGAGAGATAGGCATTAAGCACAAAGTGATTGAATACAACGAGCTTGAAAACACATCCTTTGTAAAAAATGACACCATGCGATGCTACTATTGCAGGATAGAGCTTGGACAGCACCTTGCAGAGGAAGCAAAAAGAGCAGATATACTACTCATTGTCGATGGAACAAATATCGACGATCTGACAGACTACAGGCCCGGCATTAGAGCTCTCCGTGAAAACGGGGTGCGAAGCCCAATGATAGAGCTTGGCATAGGGAAGACAGAGATACGTGAAATCGCAAAGAGTTTTGAGCTCTCTGTTTATGACAAGCCTTCCAATGCATGTCTTGCCTCCAGGATACCGACAGGGAGCGAGGTCACATACGAAAAACTACAAAGGATTGAGAATGCAGAGATAGTAGTCAAGACAATTTTTGCCGTCAGGCAGGTGCGCGTAAGAGATCACGGCGACCTTGCAAGGATTGAAGTAGGCAGAGACGAGTTGCACAAGATGTTTGATGTAGACAAGCTTGCAATCTTGGACAACAAGCTTAAGGAGCTTACATTCAAGTTCGTTTCTATTGATGTAGCAGGCTACAAGACAGGTAAGCTGGTAGTTATCGATAGGTATGACTGACGACGAACATTACTCCCACATTTATCTAGATACTGCGGCATCAACGCCAGTTGCAGATGAAGTGATTGAGGAAATGTTGCCATACCTAAAAGAACGGTATGGCAACCCGTCCTCTATACATAAGTTTGGTAGAGAAACAGCTAGAGCGATAAATCTTGCAAGAAAAAGGGTTGCAGAGATGATAGGTGCGTCTTCCATACGCGAGATCACGTTCACATCCGGCGGAACTGAGGCAAATAACCTTGCTCTCAAGGGCACAGCTATACATGTCCAAAGCAAAATGCCTAAGAAGAATATGATAATTACAAGTAGCATAGAACATGATGCAGTGCTTGAGCCATGCAAAGATCTAGAAGATAGAGGCTTTGTCACTATGCATCTGCCGGTGACAGGCGAGGGATTTGTTAGGCCATCTGAACTGAAAAATGTGATTTCAGATAATGTGGCACTTGTCAGCATCATGTATGCAAATAACGAGGTCGGTACAATCCAGCCAATCAAAGAGCTTGTCGAAATCACGCATCAGGCTGGCGCGCTTTTTCATACTGATGCAGTACAGGCTGCAGGAAAACTGCCCTTAAATGTCAAGAACCTTGGAGTAGACATGATGTCCCTTTCATCTCACAAGATAAATGGACCTAAAGGAGTAGGGGCGCTTTACATTAGATCCAACCTAAAAATATTGCCGATAATTCATGGAGGAGGACAAGAGTGGTATCTGCGTTCAGGTACAGAGAATGTGCCCGGCATTGTAGGTTTTGGCAAGGCCTGTGAGCTTGCTAACAAAAGGATGAGGCATTACCAAGAGCATGTGGCTGGCCTGCGCAACTATGTAGTTGAGCGCGTACTAAAGGAAATACCACGGTCGCGACTGAATGGTCTGCGTACTGAGAGGATCGCAAATAACGCACACTTTACATTCTTTGGAGTGAATGGAGAAGATCTGATAATCAAACTTGATGAAAATGGAATTGCTGCCTCCACAGGATCTGCGTGCTCAGTTAAGAAGCAAAAACAGTCACATGTGCTAAAGGCAATGGGATTTTCATATGAAGAAATTACCGGCTCGCTTCGGCTCAGCCTTGGGATGCACAATACAAAAGATGAAGTCGACAGGGCAGTTAATGTTCTATCAAGTGTTATAGAGGAGCTTCGTGAGCTTTCGCCATTTGAGAGCAAGTATGTGGGTTAAAAAGAGTTAAAGCAGTAAAGTATTTCGCAGATTATCAGCAATTTATTCAAAAAGACTGCTATGCTGCTTTGAAATATTTTTGCCAAAATAATAGTATGTTCTGGAATAACTCTCAAGTTGTTTTCTATTTTTTTATTGTTGTATCAATAATTGACTTAATTATGCGCATAAGTTCAGTAAGAGTTTCCGTATCTTTCTTTCTCATATAGTAGTACAATTCTTCTGTGGATGCATGATATATCTATGCCTAAATTTTGTGCCAGCTCAAGGGCTATCTGAGACATGATAAGCTTTCTAAGAACAATCTCGCTGCCATAACGGGAGGCATCTCCTAGAAGCTCATTTAGGGTATTCTTGAACTGAGACTCTATGCGCCTGTCTTTTGCCTCTCTGCTCTTCAACACAAAAGTCAGACCCGTTGTTCTCTGTTTCAAGTGTATATTTTCCACCATCTCTATAAACTGATCATTTAATTAATTGTTATCAAGAAGCACTTCTGAAAGCATGTCAGCTGTATCCTGTTCGCTTATCTTCATTTTATTTGCAATTGTAAAAAGGACATGGCATGCAGCGCAGCCGTTTGGTCTAATTACCAAAAGATTTTCATTAACAATTCTGATCTCCCTTTCTGCTATTCGCTCTGCTTCTACTCCTCTTCTCCCGTTATTATCTAAACCTCTCATGGAGCATAGAGGAATTTCTCTACTAAAAAGCCATCGATGAGCGTGGGGAGTCGTGCCTCATTGTGAAAGTCTAGTCCCCTGATTGCTATTGCTACACTATGTAGTGTAGGCTCCATGTGAAGGCGGATATATTGATTATGAAATTTTTAGAACTAATTGTTAGTAAAATTTAGTAATTGACCCCTTAGTTTGACAATAGTTTATACGTTTATTAAACCCCGACCTTATGATCTAATTGCATTTTCAATGAGAAGAATTGACGATTTAGACATCAAAATCTTAAGCGAGCTTGCAAAAGACGCAAGTATATCTGTTCCAAAACTTTCTAAGAAAATCAACGTCAATTCGTCAGTAGTTTATAGCAGAATAAAGCGCTTAGTCAAAGGAGGCCTTATCAAGAAATTTACAATTATCATAAATGATGAGGCACTTGGCTTTAGCGTCAAGGCGCTCACTGGCATTAACATGGATTCCAAACTAAGAGATAATGTGCTCAATGAGCTGTTTAGAATCTCAGAAGTAAGAGAAGTGGCTGAAGTCACTGGCAGATTCGATATCTTGGTGACAATGAATGCACATTCACTTGACGAAATGCATCAATTAATTTCAGAAAAGATTGGACGCATAGAGGGAGTGCAAAAGACAGAGACATTCATTGAGATGCGCAAGACAACCCGCGAGCTGGCGTACCCGACATCGATTGCAAAGTAGAAAAAGTTTGAAGATATAAATAACTAGTAATTTCACTTTACTCTCGACGTCGAGCAATTGACAATACTTCGCCAGATAACAGTTGGCAGCAAGCTCAAGGACTATTATGAGCTTACAAAGCCCAAGATCTGGTATCTGCTGGTTTTCACGGCATTTGGAGCAGCGCTTACGGCTTCGTTTCTATTTGACGTCCCTATAACTCCGTTAACGTGGATACTTTTGCTAGGTGGAGTAGCCGCTGGCTCAGCTGCTGCTGACACCCTCACTGGATACAACGACCGCGACATTGACGCAATAATGGAGCGCACCAAGAACCGGCCAATACCATTAGGGCGGATATCTCCGAGGAGCGCCCTAATCTTTGGCTTGGTATTAGCAGCAATTTCGCTCGTCTGCGCTTGGTTTATCAATATCTGGGCATTTGGTCTGATGGCCTTTGGCCTCTTTGACAACATCCTAGTTTACAGTAAATGGCTTAAGCGAAGAAGCCAGTCAAACATAATACTAGGTGGCTTTTCAGGCGGCGCTCCTGCGCTGATAGGATATATTGCTGTAACGACTCAAAACATTGAGATAGGCCTTGTGATGGCCGGACTTGTTTTCCTCTGGATTCCAACCCACATATGGAGCCTTGCATTACACGTCAAAAAGGACTATGCCAGGGCTGGCGTGCCGATGCTTCCAGTTGTGTCATCAGAAAAGTTCTCCGTCAGGGTCATTGCCGGCACTACATTGATGATGGTGGTGTTCAGTGTACTTCCCTTCTTTTTCAACCACTTTGGCATAATCTATTTAGTTACCGCAAGTGCCTTTGGTGTAGCCATGATCGCATTGTCTGCCTGGCTGCTGGTCAAGCCGAGTGAGAAAGCTTCATGGACTGTGTTCAAGTTTTCAAGCCCCTATCTGACGGCGCTTTTTATCGCCTTCATGGTCGATGCCTTTTTCAAGTAACTTTTCACATTCATACAATATTCTTGCAATGACGACATGTGCCTCAAGCGCAATGTTGCTGATAGAATATGTAGGACCCAGGGATGTTGTGACGTTTTCTGAAAAGTGACCCTTTGCAAAGCCACCTACCACTAGGCTGGAATGGTCTGCGCTTTGAGCATTTTCAGCCACTTTTTGCGCATTGCTTTGGACGCCAACAGATGATAGCCCGATGACCATATCCGGCTTGATTATGTCAACCAGATCTGCAAACGTGCCATCGGACAACTCCATTAGAATAGCCCCTTCATTGCTTTTGATTAGATTGTCTCTAAACAGGCTCACCATCAACCTTTCAAAACGAAAGTATGATTTGGGTATACGCAGATTGTCTGCAATGGCGATTATCTTGTCATTTATTGTATGAACATAAACTCTGAGCATCATATTCATAAAAAGAGGCGTCGATAGAGCTTCCATTAGCGCAAAATGGACAATATCCGGTCTGCCGCGCTTCCAGCTATCTGGCAGCCGCTTCATTGCGGCGTGGTGATAGCTCCTATCAAGCAGAATTTCTGATGATTTCTGCTGGAGCCTGCGGGAATGATTCCTTACCGCGGCGTGGCTGGCAATCTCACCTGGGATAGTTTCAAGAGCCGCCTCAGCAATGATAAGCGTTATCGTACTAGTTGGTGCAGGCTGTATACTATATTAAGGAGCGGTGCCCGCATGTTTTGTAAATATTTCTGCCCTTCTGGTATACACTAGTTTTTGCACTTCTTTTGTAGATAGTTCAAGCTCAATGTCTGCTTCACTTCTATCTTCGGAGGTGACTAAAATTTCACCCGGCCCAAATTTCACCCTGCCGATCTCTATTGGCACCGTCATATGAAGGATCTCAGCAAGAAGATCAAATATGGCAGGATATGTTGCATTATTTTGGTATATGTAGGTAGTTGTTCCGTCACTGGATAATGTATCTTTTTCAAGCGGAAGAAAAAAGGAAGCAGATGATATTGAATCAATGATCCTGATAGCCAACCGGGCAAGCTCCATCCGATTACTTTCATTGGCATTATTTTGTTGTTGTTGTTTTAGCTGGGCATATTTTTTCGCCAGCTCCTCTAGTTCGTCAAGCTTTGCCAATAAAAGTAATGGTTTTTTAAATTAAATAACAGTTACCAAGGCTTATCAACTAGACCTATATACTTTCTTTTATAAAGCATTGAACAGGAAGAAACAGAAAGTTAAGCAAATAGCAAGAGAGCATATTGATCTACTTGTAGAATATGCCCTACATGAGAAGGATGATCATCTTGCCGCGAAACAGGCTCGCCAAGCCAAAAAGATAGCAATGCATCAACGTGTACGCCTGCCCTATGAGATAAGGCAGCTTTACTGCAAAAGGTGCAAGGCCTTTATAGTACCAGGTCGGAGCGCTCGGGTAAGAGTTGGCAGGGCAAAAACAAGGGCTGTGAGGATTACCTGCCTAAAGTGTGGCCACACCTATCGCAAAATCTTGACATGGAATAAGGATTTATAGGGGTTAAGGAAATTTCCGAACTACTATATGGCCAAGGTTTACGATGTTCCTGCTGACAAGCTGATAGCCAAACTGGCTGATCAGCTGAGGAAGGACAAAAAAATAGATCCCCCGACTTGGTCGCAATTTGTCAAGACAGGCTCGCATGTACAAAGAATTCCCCAAAATAAAGATTGGTGGTACGTCAGATGCGCTTCTCTACTTAGAAAGATTTACCTTCATGGTCCTCTCGGAGTTGCCGACTTGAAAGTTGCCTACGGCGGCAGGAAAAAGATTGGATACAACCTTGCCCACCACCAAGATTCTAGCGGTGCCATCGTTCGCAATGCCCTTCATCAACTGGAAGCATCGGGCTACATTGTCAAAGTACAGCACAAGGGCAGAATAATTTCAAGTGAAGGCATGAAAAAGATGGATAGGTTGGCTACTGAAATCCATAAAGAGCTTGTCAAGACTGTGCCGCAGCTCCAACGCTACACATAAGACTATGTCGGTCTCACAACCCTCGCAACCAAATGATGAGGAAATAAGAAGGCGTGAAGCCGAGGCTACGGCCATGCGCCAGCGGGTTTTGCAGGTGGTACTCGATCCTCAAGCGCGCCAGCGGCTGATGAATATCCGGCTTGTCAAGCCGGATCTTGCACTGACTGTTGAAAATTACCTTATCAGTGCGGCTTCTTCCGGCAGGATCAATCGCCCCCTAACTGATGATGAATTGAAGCAGTTGTTGTTGCGCATCCAGCAGCCAAAGAAAGAATTCCGGTTTGAAAGGCGCTAGAACACTCAGCTAGCCTATATACTCCACTGTTCAGGCATGAGTTAACTATTTAAAGTGTGAAACATGCTTGCTGCTCTATGAAGGCAGCAATATTTCGAGAATACAACAAGGATCCGATGAAGGTTGTCAAGATTGAAGATATCGACGTTCCTAAGATAAAGTCTAATGAGGTTTTGATAAAGGTTGAGGCGGCGGCCTACAACTATAACGATCTTTGGGCTATATGGGGTGAACCAGTCAAGACGCCACTTCCACATATTTCAGGAAGTGATGTAGGAGGAACAGTAGTTGAAGTTGGCCCTGATGTACAAAAGATCAAGGTTGGAGATAGGGTAGTTTCACATTCCAACATGAGCTGCAGAGTGTGCTATGAATGCACTTCTGGTAGGGAGTATGACTGCAATGAAAGGACTATCTGGGGATTCCAGACAGGCCCGCTCTGGGGAGGATTTGCTCAGTATACACACCTTCCAGAGGTCAATGTAGTCAAGATTGCAGACAATGTTTCGTTTAATGACGCAGCAGCAGTTTCTATGGTGGGCATGACATCGTGGCACATGTTGGTTGGCCGCGCCAAGATCAAGCCTGGCCAGCTAGTACTTATCATGGGTGGAGGTTCCGGCGTTGGCATGGTAGGCATCCAGATTGCCAAATTGTACAACTGCACAGTCATTGCCACTGCAGGCAACAAGGACAAGATGGACAAGTGCATGGAGCTTGGAGCCGACTATACAGTCAATCACCGGGAAGCCGACTGGTACAAGAAAGTACGCGAGATAACAAAGAAGATAGGTCAACCCGGCGGTGTCGATGTAGTCTTTGAGCACATTGGCAAGTCGGTGTTTCCACAGGAAGTTGCGCTGCTCAAGATGGGCGGCACACTTGTTGCTACAGGTGCAACTACAGGATATGACTCGACTATTGACCTAAGGTTCCTGTTCTTTAAGGGAACCAACCTGCTTGGCTCTACTCAGGGCACTAAGGGAGAGCTTGAAGACGTGATGTATTGGGTTAGCAAGGGCAAAATCAAGCCAGTAATAGATACCACCTTGCCATTTAGCAACATGGTAGAAGGCCATGTAATGATGGCAAACGCCCAACAATTCGGCAAGATCATGACGACTCCACAGAAACTATAAACACTGTCTTTTCTTTTCCTTTTCTTATGTTCCGCAGCCTGATTTTTGTTCCCGGCAATAGCGTACGCTTTGTAGAAAAAGCCAAGACACTTGCAGCAGACATAATCTGCTTTGATCTAGAAGATTCAGTGCCAGACAACGAAAAGCACGCAGCACGCAGGATAATAGCAGAAACGTTGCTAGCACGACGACAGGAATACTGCGGCCATGTCTATGTGAGGACGAATTCGCCTGAGTCGGGGCTAGTATCTGATGATCTTGAAGCTGTTTTGCAAAAGGGAATAGATGGTATAGTAGTGCCAAAGGTCAATGATGCTTATGAGATGCTCGAGATCAAGAAGCATATTGTCATGCTTGAAAAAGAAAGAAAGACTGATAAAATTGCATTAATGCCTTCAATCGAAACGGCAAGAGGAGTTGTAAACGCCTACTTGGTTGCAAGCGCCGACGAACGAATAAAGGCCCTTGTTTTCGGAGTCTTTGACTTTCTTTACGATATGCGGCTTGACTACGACGAGCATAACCCCGTGGGATATTCTTATGTGCGTGCAAAGATCCCAGTTGATGCAAGGGCCGCAGGCGTCCATGCAATAGATGCAATATGGCAAAAGATCGATGACATCGATGGTCTTATCAGAGATGCGACAATGGCAAGACGCCTTGGGTATTCTGGCAAGAGCATAATCCATCCAAGTCAG
>JAICVG010000222.1 GCA_025935445.1 Nitrososphaera sp.
AGGTGTCTGGCACGCATGTTAAAGTGATCCAAAACATCTATTCTGGCCAGAGCGGCAAGCGCTATCAGACAAAAAATCACAACATTGATACTTACTTTGTAGACATCGCCAAGACTGTTTCTTCAATAATTGGTGAAAATGACAAGGTCATCATATTTGGTCCAGGGGAAATCAGACGTAGGTTCTTCAATATATTGGTGAGCAGGCAGTATATCCTAAAGGACAGAGTGCAGATTGTTGAGGGCATAGATGTTGCAGGCGAGGATGGGATATTTGTATTCCTGCGCTCAACAGCGATGAAGCAGATCATGAGCACAAGCAAGCTTGCTGAGGTGTCTTCAATGTTAGACATGGTAATGCTGATGGTGAACAGAGGAGAGACAAAATTTGCGATAGGGATGAACGAGGTATCAAATGCAGCTGCATTGAAGGCAATAGAGGCGGTAGTATTCTCCGATTCCATCTTCAAGACCGCAAATGAAGAGGAGATAGTCAAACTACTCAATTTGATTGAAAGCTATGGAGCAAAGATGTTTGCTGTCGACTCATCGACGGATATTGGCCTGCGTGTCTCGTCACTTGGCGGCATTGTGGCGCTTCTTCGCTACGCGATACATTGATTCTGCAGCAAGCCATGATAGATAGGGCTTAGATACATTGTTCATTTTAAGCTCTACTATCTCCGGCACTTCGTATGGATGAAGCCTTACAATTTCAGCCTTGAGCTTTTTTGCTGATTTTGAAGTTGTTTTGAAAAGTACAATGAATTCGTGCTGATCCTCTACCTTTCCATGCCAAGAGTATATTGACCGGATCTTGGTGAAATTGACACAGGCACACAACTTTGCGCTGACGACCAGGTGGGCAACCCGCGTGGCCAACTCTTCGCTTGGAAATGTTGACAGGATCATGACTCCAGTGCTAGCCATATTTCACATATGGCTACTAATGCAATTAATTATTCCTGCACTGTTTCGCAAAGTGGGTTTGCCTTTATGACTATAAACTCCTGGTTTGCCATATTCTTTGATATTACTTTTTCAAAGTCTGTCTTGGAGCACGCAATGACGATAGTTGTCTTGTCTGTGTGATATAGGTCAAATGTCTGCTCTTGGTGCCGCTCTACATCACTAATATAGTCTTTGATCTTTGTCTCAAATGAGGAGAGCAGTTCTATCCTGTCCCCTCTCATTTCATGCGGGTCAAGCGTCCATGCTATCGCCACTTTTGTTCTGCTTGCCTTAAGGTCGCGCTTTTTCAGTGTTGCACGTATTTGGTCAATAAGAAACTTGACGTACCCATCTACACCCTTAATGCTACCGTTGACGAGATACATCAGCGGCCCTGTGCCATCAAGCGACGACCCTATTATTCGGAGGTCATATAGCCCGCTTGTCACATCGTCGATATAGAGGTCTGCAAATGTGCTGCGCATCAATTCACTGCGGATATTGTTGTCAGTGGCCTTTTTGCAGATTTCAAGAATGCTGGCCATCCCAGAGTAGTGGCTCAACGTTTTTATGACATGCACTAGCTCGGCTGAATTGACATCTACAAACTTCAATCTGCGACGCGTGTCCGGATCGTAGAGCATCTTGGAAATATGATTGTCGTGTTTGGATTTTACCGACCCTATCAGGGTCTCAGAACTGGCTGTAGTAATAGTACTCATGGGGAGGTAATAATACGATACATCCTTCTCAACAGTCATTCCCGTCATGTGCTCTATAAGGGCAATGTTTTCATTGTTGCCCCCTACTCCTGTCGGAAGCATATAGATTAGAGAGGCGCCCCGCTTGAGCGCCTTGATGGCATCCTTGAACTTTGTCATAACGTCGCTTTTGACGTCTGGGCCGACCTTTCTTATTCTGGGAGCAAAATAGACGTATGAGGCATTGCTTATCGCAATGTCAATAGGCTGTAGATCAAGGAGAGGCTCATCCTCCATAAGCGAACTTACATTTGGGTACGTCCTTGCTATATCTGGCTTGAGCAAAATGGCCATCCTAACTGATTCATCGATTAACGAAACCTTGGAGCCGTTTATGGCCATCGAGGAAGCTATTCTATATCCTTCAGTGCTCAAGCCATATACCGCAACAGAAGCAGTAGTAGTAGTAGAAGAAGAAGATGATGATGTAGCACTCAAAGTGTAGAGTGAGCTCCCCCTTTCATCCCTCCGTATATACCTCACGTGTTCTACAAAAGGTTTTTCCAATGGCTTTCCAGCTACATTGTATATTTGAAGATCTGGTTTGACATTTTGACGCCAAAGCAGGTGATGTTTTTCAGGCGCGCCGTCAACTTGCTGCACAATTCTGGTCATGAGGTTCTTTGCACCTCAAGAAAATACAGAGAAGCAGTTGAACTTGCTAGGATCAAAAAGCTCGATCTTACATTCGTCGGAAGCCACGGCGGAGCTGATAGATACAATAAGCTGCGTGAAGGCGCTCGCAGGACGTACGAGCTGGCGGAAGTCGTAAAGCAGTTTGGGGCCGACGTGGCAGTCACATTTTCGTCACCAGAAGGCTCACGGGTAGCTTTTGGCCTTGGAATCAGAAATATTGGCTTTAACGACTCGCCTCATGCAGAAGCTGTTGCAAAGCTTACTATACCCTTGACAAGCAAGCTGTATTGCCCTTGGGTGATACCACACTCTGCATGGTCAGGTTACGGCATAGCAAAGAAGAACATTATACACTATAGTGCGCTTGATCCGGCAGCGTGGCTCAAGCACCATAATGATGATGACATACAGGAAGTCAAGCAGGAGAAAAAGATGATCCTTCTTCGACTCGAAGAAAGCAAGGCATCATACATTGCAGACAGGAAGATTAGTACAACCAGAATGATCGATAGCTTTGTAGACAAATTATGGCAGTCAGCCAATATTGTAGTGCTGTGCAGGTACGAAGATCAGATAGCAGAAGTAGAATCACGCTATGGCAACAAGGTGCAAGTGCAAAGAGATGTAGTTGAGGGCACCACCCTCATAAAATCTACACAGCTTTTTGTCGGGGCAGGCGGCACAATGACTGCTGAGGCAGCGCTCCTAGGCAAGCCTACAATATCAATAGCACCTATCCAATTTTACGTTGATAGATACCTTGTCAGATCAGGGTTAGTCAAGAGAGCAATCAACTCCAGATCGCTTGTAAGGCTTGGCACGAATATGATCTCTGATGAACGGTACACACAGATGCAAAAGAAAAGGGCAGCGAGGATCCTTGGAAGGATGGAAGACCCCACAGAGAGGATGATTAATGCCTTAAGATTATAAGTATGTCCCAGATAGTTGAAGTTACGCCCGGAAGCCCGGTAGAGGAAAAAAATTTTCTTTTTCCGCTGAATGTAGTGGCCAAGCATAGGGGCCTTTGGAGCCCTTGACCCCAGTTCGAATCTGGGCCGGGCTATTATAATTAATAGCATTGTGACACGCTGTTATGGTAACTAGTACACGCCGCTGATAAATCTACAACCCGGTTGCAGCTTAATTAAATAACAATGCAAATGCAGATAGTGCTTAATGGTGCCGTGAGCAAGAAGAAGAACAAGGTCTATGTGACAAGAAGGATACTAGAGCCTGCCCTTTCTATCCTGTCGACGGAATGCC
>JAICVG010000267.1 GCA_025935445.1 Nitrososphaera sp.
GCGGGTTCGGTGGGATTAGGTTCCCCATGTGAAGGGGTTCGATTGCCAGAGCTTTAAAGGTTATCCAGTGTAACCAAGAATGTCAATAATTTAGGTGCGGGCCCAAGGGTCCCCGTGCTTTTAGAAGTGCTAAAGTGTAGGTTTCAATTTAGAAGTATACAAGGTCAGCTAAAAACTTTTGTTTCGAGCGGGCCCGTCGGGCCGTGAAGTGAGATCACTTCAAAAAGTGGATTCTTTGGTGGTCTTAGTATAGCATGGGGCTAAAAAGGCGGCACTGTTAACTCGGCATTTGCTTAAAGCAAAATGGCAAAAGCATTATTCTCTTGTGACTAAGTAATGAGAGTCTTGGTCAATAAATCCTAGTTTGCTCATATTCTCTATCACATTCAGTTGGCTGGATTTCCGAACCGATTCTCCAAAAAGGAGGCAAGCGTACTGCAATTAATTATTGAAGAAAATCTTTCAAATTTTATTTTTGATGGAATAAAGAGAAAAACTGGAATGCATCAAGAGACTCTCTCAAGGGTCCTTGCCGAGCTAGAAGATGCGGGCGTGGTAACCAAGACGAATCAAGGGTATCGCGTCGCTGATAATGTGAGAGAAGAACATCATTTTGCAATTCCATTAAGCTACAATCCATCTTCTGTACATGTTATTCCACTGATCCAGACTATCCTTCCAAAGGACGTAGATTTGGAATCTATTCTTTCTGGCCTTCAAGGAAAATGGTTCGGAATGCTGCGTTGGTTCGGATGTTCAGAGACAGAAAGCAGCATAACTCTAAAGTGGCTGACAGTGGATGGCAAAGTCCAGATTGATGCCCTTTTTTCAGATTCGTCGCTAAGCATAGAAGGCAAACTACAAGATAATAATAATAATAATAGTAGAGATTTGAGCAGCGCCATCAGGGCGTCACATCAACTAATGGAGCAGATCATCAAACTTTACTCGAAACAAAAGAATGCAATTCTTTAGTAGCAGCACTATCGATTTGAAAACAATATGCGAAGGTTCGGCCTTTAACTCATCTTTGAAATTGACTGTCTGATCGTTGTAAGCACATAGTAGCCTTTGGTCAAATGTTTCAGCATAAGCGCGCCTTTGGAAGTTCTCGAGAATGATATCGCCGTCGCGAGCGTCCCACAAGGCGCCAATGCCATAATCTATAATGCAAATCCTACCTAGGTGCCCTTCTTGGTCTAATGACAATAAGACAGTCAAAATTTTCTATTTGCTAACTAAAACCTAGAGAACTAACCCAGATACATCAAAAGTAAGCGGCTTTGTCAATACCATCAGATGTTAAAAGTCGGCTATGCAGCTTGGCAAGACCAACAAAAAAGAGGCGGGGTTAGAATAATCTTTTCTTAGTCAGCCAAGGTCTCAACAGTTTTGTCAATAGCGGTATTATCACATACATCATAAGCAGAACCATTATAGACACACCGACAAATGAGCTTAACAGGATTGGAAGGCCCATTGTTAGCTGGCGTATCACTGGCAGCAGACTGTTCAGAGAGTCAAGAAAAGAGATCACAATTTCCTTTGCGCTTTCTCTCGGAACGCTGGCAGATTCAGGCGAGCTAATATATCCACTAGTAGTTACTGGGAAGGTCAGCCTGAACGAAATCCGAAGGATAATGGGTGAGGCCGCCCTGTTATGCAATATTCAGGAACCACCAATGAAATATGTTCTATGCAGAGAAAATTCTGTGGCTGATATGTTAACCAACACCCGTGCGCTGGAGAATATTGAGGGGGTTCAAGTCTGTCGAAATATCCCTGAACCGGGAGGTGCTAGTCTCTACACATCTCAGACATTCCATAATCAGGGAGGAAATTATGAAGAAGATGGAAAAGAATCGAGTGGCCTACCCCTGCATCGATTGAGGTTCCAAACAAGGAAAAATCTAGCACTACGAGTATTAATTGACCAGGTCACTAATTTTGCTAGTCAACAAATAGTGCACTATCCATAGATAGTACATGCAGGTGAACTATGATTGAGTAAAAATAACGAATCTCCTCAAAGCACACTAACGTCTCTGTCTGATGCAATAGTAAGTGTTGCAGAAAAGGTGTCGCCATCTGTCGTGGGAGTACAAACGGGACGAATGTTTGGAGGTGGAGCAGGCGGTTCAGGCGTCATTTGGAGCAGTGATGGCTACATCGTTACATGCTACCATGTCGTCAAGGGTTTCAGAGAAGTTCAGATAAGCTCCCAAGAGCTTGGGAGCGTCATGCGTGCAGACGTGGTCGGCAAGGACCCTTACTCGGATATTGCGCTATTGAAAATCAGCAATACGACGGCTAAGAGCGGCAAGGCATTGCAACCAATTGAAATTCCTGATAGCGGCGAAGATCTAAAGGCAGGTCAGATTGTACTTGCTCTTGCCAATCCCTTTGGAGAGCAGGCAAGCATAACGAAAGGGATCATCACGTCATCGAGGAGCTCTGTGAGGGGCTGGTGGGGAAGGACGATGATGAACAACGTGGTCATAACGGATGCCCGGCTGAATCCTGGCTACTCTGGAGGACCATTGGTAGACATAAGTGGCAAGATGATAGGTTTGAACGCTTTTTACGTATCTTCCAGAGGTATTGCAATCCGAACAAGCAAGATCAAGGGAATTGTAGAAAATCTAAAGAGTTACGGAAGGGTTAGACGCGCATATTTGGGGATTACTTCATACCCTATCTCCATTCCAGAAGAGGTAACAAGGCAGGCAGGGATGAGTCAGGATTCGGGGCTAATGATCGTTTCGGTTGAACCCAATTCCCCTGCAAAGAAGGCGGGTCTGCTAATAGGTGATGTAGTATTGAGCCTTGACGGAAATAAAGTCGGAAGTTTACATGACATAGAGCGGTTGCTGACACAAGAGCTGATTGGCAAACCTGTAAAGTTGGCTGTTCTCAGATCTGAAAAATTAACCGAACTAACAATAGTTCCAGAGGACGCCGCCTCCCATTGAAGAAGAAAGAAGCCACAAAAAAGGACCGATATCGGAGCGGGTTCGGTGGGATGCAGCTGAAAATTCAGA
>JAICVG010000208.1 GCA_025935445.1 Nitrososphaera sp.
AAATATTTGCAACATCTGGACTTTGTGGTATAGCTTCTTCTCCACCACATGATGCAGCATAAAGTATAAGCCTGTTAAGTTTTTCTGGATGCAAAAGTGCAAGTTCTTGAGCTACAAAGGAACCCATAGAATACCCAAGAACATCTGCTTTTTGTATTTTCAGTGCATCTAGCAAACCAGCCGTATCATTTGCAAATTGGATCATTGAGAATGGTTGGGTACCAGCAGTTGTATTTCCAACTCCACGGTGATCAAATATAATTACTGTGTGATTTGAAGAGAGCTCTCTTAGTAAGGTGGGATTCCACTGATCCATAACAGCACCACTACCGCTGATAAGCAAAATAGGATCACCTTTTCCAAAGACCTTGTATGCGATATCGATATCTCCAACATGAACTTTTTCTATTGGTATATCTTGTACGTTTAGTGAGTTTGTATTATTATTATTAGTTGAGGCGGTAGTGGTGGTAGCATTTGTTGATGTTGATGTTGCCATGTCTTGTGATGCCTCAGGTTGAATTGAAGTATTATTAGTCTGTGGACTAGCGAAGCTAGAATATGGAGTTAAAGTAAAACTCCCAATAAGCGTCGTAGCCAAAAACAGCAAAATCAAAAAACTCGTCTTTTGATTCCGTTGATTTGTCATGCGCATAGTGAATTCTTTCTTTATTTAAGCGTGCTGCAAAGGTTCTACATATAAGGCAGCCAGAAATATCAGATATTCGATAAATCTTGCAAATAAAAGAAAATTTGAGCCTAACTACATTCACTACCCAGTCAGTTTGCTTCAAGTGTATGCAGAATGCCACTTCTATGATATAGCTAACAAGAAAGTAGAAGAAGGAGCAGAAGAAGCGGGAGGAGGAGAGGGAGAAAATGATCTCACTTTTTGTTCTCAACATCACTAAATGCAATACAACGTTGAGCATTTCAATTTCGCTAACTAGCGTTTGTATATCCTCTATGCGCCTTGCTTCCTCCCTGTGTCTTTCTTTTATTTTCAAAAGCCTTTGCAACATGTCCACATCTCTAGGTGCATTTTGAAGGGTCCTAATTTTCAATTTGAAATCCCTGTTTACAACCGATCTATTGTTGTGTTATTCATCGATAATGCTTTCACAAGATTCAATCATTTCTTATATGGCTGCTTTTATTCTTCTCCTTCTTTTCATTCGCTCTTTGTGCTGCTATGTCACTATTACTGTTGCACACTACCAGTAGTCGTTGTTGTTGTTGTTCCCTGCTGACCTATCAGCTCGCTGAACCTTTTTTCATCCAAACTCAATCTTTCAGGGTTCAGTACCATGCCTTTAATTGTCGTTGGTCCAAAGTGATTGTCCGATGCGACTGGGTCCACCCATAATTCTATCTTGTCATTAGTGACGTGTATGTATCCATTGACATTGTCGACAGGTCCTTGTAGCAGAGTTATAGTAAATGTACCATTAACTGTTGTTGAGTTTGCACCTTGATGTGTTACAGCTGTTTGTCTAAAGTTGTAAATCCGATGTTGGTGAAAGTCTCTTCCATCTGAATTCTTTACCATGTAAATTGTGGCACTGAAGTTGCTAATCTGGGGCTCAGTTTCATTGCTAGCGCCTGAGCCAATCAAAGGGGTATCAGAGTCAAGAGTCCAATCACCTGCAGTAATCCACGCAGGGTTTCCATTTTCATCTAGCTGCATGCTGCCTATGACACCCATCAACCTGGATGCGTTAGTAGCGCCTGTTGTCGTTGCATTATTACCTGTTTGTGCAGAAGCAATCCCTAATAGAGTCGTGTTGCCAAATCCAAGAACTACGATTACTGCTATTGCAGAAACTGATAGCGCTGCGACAGCCGGAAAGCTCCTTGACAGTATGCTGTTTTGTGGCACTTTTTTCCAAAAAATGACGCGACGTCATGATAAATATGGCATTAAGATGATTCTTCAGAATAATCATAAACGGATAATTTCGAGCACAGAAAGCACAAAGGGCATTGTAATAATTGCAACTGATTTGTAAGCAATAAAAGTTCTCAATATAGGAGATAAAAAATAACCCTGTTGTTATTGACTGCAAATCTGACGGTTCTGGAACCACCTTTATTTGGACAAGCTATCTCTCACAGGTAAGCCCAGAATGGAACCAGACTATTGGCGCGGGCAAATCTGTACAATGGACTACGGGACTGGGAGCACAGGGTAATGAGGGTGTCTCTAACACCGTATTGAGCACACCAAATTCAATAGGATACGTAGAATTGACATATGCCCTCACAACGGATATGGATTATGCGTCATTGATGAATAGAGAAGGAAATTTTGTAGAACCGACTCTTGAATCGACTCAGGCAGCAGCTCAAGCTGCAATAATGATGAACAATAGTGCTGCTGGTACTAGTAATAATGGCACTAGCCCAGCTACTATAGCGTTACCAGCTGGCGATCAATCATGGACACAAGTAAGCCTCCTTGACGCTCCAGGAGCTAATTCATACCCAATTGCAAGCTTCTCATATCTACTGCTATACAAAGAGCTAAGTACCAATATCAACGCCATGGACAAGGCGCAAGCCCTAGCTCAATTCGTAAACTGGGCTATTACAGATGGACAGCAATTTGCGTCTCAACTACATTATGTACATCTTCCAGACAGTGTAGTCCAACACAACCAGCAAACGCTAAGGTCGCTAACTTTCAATGGGCAGCCAGTATTTCAATAGGGAATCATTACGTAGGATGGATGTACCTCAATCTTCTTTCTTTTCTTTCTCTTTGTCGTTTAGTGTCAAATTACAAAAAGCTGTTACTATTATCTGAAATTTTTTATGCTGCGTATAATACTATCTAGCCAGGTTGAACCATCCAAACCTTATCCTTATAATCGCGAATAAATAGCAGTATAGAAGGATTTCTTTCGTTCAACACCTTTTTTGTATCATCCGTGAAAAAAAGAAAATTCAGAATATTAGTAGTATAGAGGTAGATGGTGTCGCTCCGTAACTCTCTAGAGGGGTTGGGGGAGATATTTATGAAGAGTTATCGGAGTTTCCAATCAACCTCTTTCTCGTTATAACTAACTCATTGCTACCATTACAAAAAGTTCGCCATCTTAGAAGATTTAGACTATATAGCATCTTGTAGATCACGGGAGGCTACGAGATCATTATCGACAAGCAATAAGAAGAGGCTCTAATTATCAAGAGATGTGTCTCCGATGTCATATACAATCGAACAGGGTCTGAGCAACCGAAAGAACTGCTGCTATTTTGCAGTTTGCGAGTCATGCTTTCTTATCGCTAGCATTTTAGAATCACATGAGGATCATAGTGTTGCATATTGTCCCAGATGCTTTGAAAAGTTATCGCTTGTTCCGCTCAGCCCAGATGAAATGTTTACAATAGCACATTAAATCTATATGGAATTAAATCTTGTCAGAATGTGAGTAAATACTTAGGATAAGAGCGTTGCAGCTATAACCTGTTCATTTCGTATTATTGGCTTGATGTGTCCCCACTTTAGATACTCCCAAGCACCCAGACGTATTCCCGACGAAGCCATTGTACAGACTATGGCCCTTATTCTCCTGTCAGGATATTCAACAAGTTTTCTTATTTCATCTAGTGTAGGTATTCTATCGTCAGCGTAGTGTCTACCTCTTGGAAGTCCGCGGTTTATCTTTGACCAGGGAAGCAAGATATCATTTACTTCAGCGAATAATTTTACTGCTTTGTAATATCCTTTGACGGTAGACCCCGCAATCTCTTTCTTATCGCTAGCATTTTAGAATCACATGAGGATCATAGTGTTGCATATTGTCCCA
>JAICVG010000024.1 GCA_025935445.1 Nitrososphaera sp.
AGACGATGACGACGATGATGAGGACAATGGAGCAGACGATGACGACGATGATGAGGACAATGGAGCAGACGATGACGACGATGATGAGGACAATGGTGATAATGGAGATGGCGGTGAAGGAGAAGGCGGCGGAGGAGAAGGCAGTGAAAACGAATTTGGGGGTTGCGAAATTGTTGGCAGAGAAGACGTTGGTGATGTCGGCTGCTGATACACGTGCAAGCGCAGGCTTCTTTATCGCTGACAGGCATATAATGAAGATCCAAAAGATCTACCTGTGATTGACAGCAGGGACGCCTTATAGAAAGGTCATATGCTGCTGGTGAAATACCACAACATCAACATAAGAGGGATCTATAACATGCGTAACAACATCAAAAGAATAATTGACATGAGAGCCAGAAGAGGGCCTAGTCAAGGATGATAACCAACAACATACAATACAGGATGCATATGTGGCGGAAAATTCCTGCAGAAGTACAGAGTACTCGCCCCAAAAGGTAAGAGAAGAATGGGAGGAAAAGTATGGACATCCTCATACACAAGTTTAAAAAATAACTTGTCATCCCGTTAAGGCATGGATCTTGCGGTCAAGATAGGCGCGTCAAAAGAACGCACTATAACAGTCAACTCAAACCAGACTACTAGCTTTCTCTGGAAAGGCGAAAATGTTCTTTCCACACCCTCCATGATAGCTGAAATAGAGGAGACATGCCGGCTTCTTCTCAAAGAGCAGGTGATACCCGACTCTGAATGGGACTCAGTTGGCACAGTAGTCAAAATAGAACATCTTGCTGCAACACCTGTCGGAGCCGAGGTGTTCTTTAAGGCTGAGGTGGTATCAGTAGATGGCAGGCGTGTCGTGTTCAAGGTTGAGGCACGAGATAAGCTTGAGAAAATAGGTGAGGGAACGCATGAAAGATTCATAATAAATGTTCCCCGCTTTCGTGTGAAATTCAATGAGAAGCAAAAACAGCTTCAAATGTGAGAGGTGGCCAAAACCCTGCAAAGATATGAGACGGTTTGTGTAGCTATTATTACTGTATGAAGGTTACATCCGTCCATCATTTTCGCATGTGCATTATAGGATGAGGCGGAGAAGAGAGTGATACATATCATCAACAAAAATATACCCAAATAAACACCCAGTTATAGACATATTCCAGTAGAACTTGCTTGAGCCCGTCATGGTTTAAGGAGCAGACATTCAAGTGCGCTACCATGGTTGCACTGATGCTTCTCGAGATCGAGGAGGTGTGTTGTTGCACATATAGATAACATACTATCTGGCATGCCAGTGACAGCGAAAGGAGTTGTGCGCGGCCATGGATATGAGGTAATCAAGCCCTCAATTCTCCTCATATCTCTTTCCCATTAAAATATCATATACACCCAAAACCATCTTGAACATCTGTGGAAATAATAGAAAAGTTGAGACACCTGAGCATTATAGGCTCAATAGTAGTGATGCCTGACTTTTTCGTTGACCGAATAATCAGACTCGAGTCAAAGGAGAATCTTTTTGACATGCTTACTGAAAAGGCAAAGGCTGGAGGTGGAAGCATAAGGGGCATCCCCACAACGGATGTCAAGGGCGGAAACGCTGTTAATGTAGCGTACTGTCTTGCAAAGCTGGGCGCCAAAGTATCACTTTTTACCGTTGCTGACGAGTTGGGCGCTACAATGATAAGGCAGACATTTTCACAATTTGGTGATAAGATTACACTCAGAATAGCTAGTGGTAGAAGCGGCCTCAGCACATGTGTTGAGTTTCCCTATGAAGACACACTTGTAAACGTGATGGTAAGCGACATAGGAGACAATGAAAATTTTGGTTCTGAGAGGATAAGCTCAGAAGCGGACAGGACGATATTGAAGAATGCTGATGGGGTGATGGTAGTCAACTGGGCCAGCAACCTCAAGGGAACAGAGCTGACAGAATTTTCTTTCAGGAATTCCCCTAGCGCCTTCCATTTTATTGGCCCTGCTGACATTGAGACAAGAAAGCATGATTTTCGCGACTCGCTAGCCAAGCTTGCAAGCTTGACTGACTGCCTCAGCATAAATGAAAACGAGTGCAACTCGCTTGCCGATGCACTTGGATTTGGCCGCCCCCTACTTGGACACGATTACAGTTTTGATGAAGTTAAAGGAGCTGCCAAAAGAATTGCCGAAAGAGTGGGCATCAGTACTGACCTCCATACAAAGATAGGAGCAGCGTGGTCAAACGGGAAAGATAGTGCATTTGCACATACAATTAAGGTTGAGGCAAAAAGACTGACTGGTGCAGGAGACGCATGGGATGCGGCTGCTATTGTAGGTTATCTTGCAGGTCTGCATCCTCAAGAGCGACTGCTGTTTGCCAACTGTTGTGCCTCACTCTATGTAAGGGACCCAAACGGCGAACCCCCCTCAATGAACAATGTCTTTGAGCTGGTAGAAAGGGTGTTATAGTTATTACGCCATTTTCCGCGCATCGAAAGGTTCCTTTATTGAGCGTAACATGAAAAGCATCTTGTGAATGTAACGCCGCTTTGATGGAATTTCGACCAGCTTGCGTTGATAAAAATCGATCAGGTGCTCGATGAGACAGTCGGCGTCTCCTCTGCTATCCGAGAGGTTGACCATTATCATTGAGAACCAGTATTCTACAAGGGCATCATCGCCATGCTTTTCCTCAAGCTCTACAAGATATGCAAAGTTGGAGTGGCATTTCCTGCAAAGCCCATGGTGTGCCCTTGCGTAAGACTCAGAGACATAGTGGCCACATATTGCCCTCATGATCTATTGTTATAGCTGGCAAGCATAATATTTGAACTTCTGCAGGAGGTATTTTAAATTGACAATCACTCCAGTAATATTTTGATGATAGAAGCTGAAGATTCAGTGAGAGTAGTAGACACCATAGCCAAGAACCTAATGGGAGTCGCAAACAACAAGTCCAACTTTGAGCGACTGCCTGACACCTTCTGGGGTTACTATGCAAGAGGTCACAACGGCAAGGGCAGGTTTGGAGTTATTGTTGTATATTCGGAGAATGGCAACGATGTAGACGAATTGATCAAGATGTATGAGCAGTGGGTTGCCAAGAACAAAACTAAATGACCTGTTCGATTATCCACTCGCGGAATTTCGATATCGCAAAATCCTCTGACTGCTTGACAAATGCGGGATCTTTGACTTGCCACTGATCCTGTGGGATGCCGTCAAAGAACTCCTGCATGCATAAAATAAATCGGAAGCGCAGATTGCGCGCATTTTCGACAATACCGTAGCGATACAGGATCTGGGCTATTTTGCCAAAGGCTTCATCGTAGCTTCGCTTGAATGCAGGTACCTTAAAGGTTTCATTCAGTATTGCACAAATTGTATCAAGGTCATCACGTAGCGTTATTATCATATGTTCTTATTTTCAACATGTGTCCCACTTTTTGGTGTATAAAAGGCTTTTATGCTATTATTACTTCAAGGCCGAAGTGTTGCAATTTTTTGTCGTTGTCGCTGTTACGCTGTTGATAATACTTGCACTACAGACAACATTCAACTATTGGAATGCGTATATAATGAATACAAGGCCGACACTCATCACTATCTCATGTTTCTTCTAATATACCACTTCTTGGCAAGCAACAGCAAAAGAGCCTTTTTTGATATAATAACACAATCAGAGTATTATTATTATTATTCTAAAAATAGAATAGTGCTAATAAAATAGTGCGGGGGGTGGGATTTGAACCCACGAACCCCTAAGGGATGAGGTGTCCCAGTCAATTACAACATCTGAGCATCGCGTCATCATCAGAAAATATAGATGATGATCTCACGCCGTTGACCGGGCTTGGCGACCCCCGCCTAGGTTCGTTGTGCTATTTCTGCCTCACTAGAATAATATTGTTGTTCTTATTCGATGTTGATTGGCACGCCGCCTCCGCTCTTGCTCTTGAGCTTAAAGGACACTTCGAGTATGCCGTTCTTGTAATTGGACTTGGCTGTAGTTGCATCGACTGTTTCTGGCAGCTCAACTCTTTTGTGATAACGCGGCTGTCCAGTAATCGATTCAATAATAAGGGAGTTTTCGTCTGCCCTCAGGCGCAAATCTTCTTTGTTGACGCCTGGCACTTCAGCAACAACACGCAGCTCCTCTGGTCCTTTGATGATGTCTACTAAGGGTTCGCGCTCTTCCTTGACTGTAAGGTTACCACCAAGGATGTTTGGAAAAGCATCAATGTTGCCAAACTTGCGCACCACCGGCTTGCCGTCTGGACCGACTTTGACAGAATATCCATATACAATAGGCCCCATTTCACGAACTATAGAGCCATCGTCCAGCTTCCGCTCCTTTACCAAATTCTTTGGAACCTGTTGCTCGACATTCTTGAAAGCCTCTTGCATCATCTTTTCAACATCTCGCATCATCTCATCAATGTCTGGAAACCAAGATCCAAAACGCCTTCTTCTGCCAAACCATTCGTCAAACGGAGATGACATATGTCTAAAAATATGAGAGGAATTGCTATTTTAAAGTATTTGTTTTTCACTGTTGTTAGTTATCTAGTTCTTTATGGAGCTCTTTGAGAAGCGCCTTCTGCCTGTCTGTAAGATTGGTTGGAACCTTGACATTTATCCTCACATGAAGGTCACCTCTCCCAGTACTGCCATAGCGGGGAAGTCCTTTACCCTTTATCTGCAAAATAGCATTTGAAGGAGTGCCCTGTGAGATCTTTAGTTTCTCTGACCCTTCAAGCGTTGGAACACGAAGATCTGTACCAAGCGCAAGGTCTGTAAACTTGACATCAAGGTTGTAAAGCAAATGCCCGTCTTCAAGCCTTTCAAACTTGGGATGTGGCTTGATATGGAGCCTGACTATAAGGTCTCCAGATATGCCTGCTTCTGACATTTCGCCTTCACCCCGTAGCTGAAATGCCATACCCTCTTCAACCCCCGGTGGAATTTCTAGCTTGATTTTTTTAACTTGTTGTGCTCTGCCACTTCCCCTGCAGTTGGTACAAGGCCTGTCAATTATCTGACCCTGGCCTTGACATGTCCTGCAAGGCTCCATTGTAACAATTGTTGAAAACCTATTTTGACTATATACGCGCTTTGTCTGACCCTGCCCGTCACATACTGTGCACTTGCGTGGTTTGGTCCCCGGAGCAGCTCCACTGCCACCACACTCTTTGCATCTGTCAAAACGCGGTACGTCGACTTCTTCTTTTTTGCCCTTGAGCACATCTTCAACTGTGAGTTCCATATCGTATGCAATGTCTCGGCCCCTACGCCTGCTGCTGCTGCCGCCTCCCCCAAAGCCAAAGCTGAAGAGGTCGTCGCCGAAAAAGCCGCCACGGCGGCCAAATATCTGATCAAATATGTCGCGAAATCCTCCAAAGCCTGCATCGCGGAATATCTCTTCAAAGTTGGCTTCAGAGCCTCTGAATGCTTCCTCAGCGCCTACATGACCATAGATATCGTAACGTTTACGCTTTTCGTCGTCAGAGAGTACTGCATACGCTTCAGATAACTCTTTGAACTTTTCTTCTGCAGTTGGCTCCTTGTTTCTATCTGGATGGTATTGCAATGCAAGCTTGCGGTATGCATTCTTGATTTCTTCCTTGCTTGAGTTCTTTTGAACACCTAGAACCTCATAATAGTCTCGCTTCCTACTCAATGCAGATCTTTATCCTCCTTATTTTAGACAAGTGTCTTCCAAATATTGTTATGGCGAGGGATTTGGCCC
Organism: Nitrososphaera sp.; assembly: GCA_025935445.1. Classification (GTDB taxonomy): domain Archaea; phylum Thermoproteota; class Nitrososphaeria; order Nitrososphaerales; family Nitrososphaeraceae; genus Nitrososphaera. The sequence continues at coordinate 5,732 of JAICVG010000024.1, forward strand.
AGCCGCGCTTCCTGTTGGCTCAGCCGCGCTTCCTGTTGGACCACCACCAGCAGCAAAGTCAGACCCTGCTGCCCCGGCCTGTGCCGATGAGGCACCGGCGGCGCTCTGGTATGCCTGCGTGCTTATTTCTCCCAAGACGTTCTTCAGCTCCTGTATCTTAGCCTTGATGTTTTCAATGTTATTGCTTGCAATAGCATCGCGGATTTCCTGCGTTAGTTTATTCACTTTTTCTACTTGATCTGGACTTACCTTGTCCTTGAGATCCTGCTTTACCAGCTTGTCAGCGGCGTAAATGAGGTTATCTGCTTCGTTCCTTATCTCTGCCTCTTCCTTTTTCTTCTTGTCGGCATCAGCGAATTGCTCTGAATCTCTCTTTAGCCTTTCAATTTCATCCTTGGATAGTTTGTTGTTTGCAGTTATTGTGATCTTTGCTTCCTTTTGCGTAGCCAAGTCTTTTGCAGTGGAGTTTAATATGCCGTTTGCGTCGATATCAAATGCAACTTCAATTTGGGGCACGCCCCTTGGAGCTGGCGGAATGCCAGATAGGTTAAACATGCCAAGTGAGACACAGTCAGCTGCCATTGCTCGCTCACCCTGCACAATATGTACTGTTACCGCAGTCTGGTAGTCTGCAGCGGTAGTGAACACCTTGCTTTTCTTTGTTGGAATTGTAGTGTTGCGTTCGATCAGCGGCTCCTTTATTCCGCCCAGTACTTCTACACCCAATGTAAGCGGCGTTACGTCCACAAGCAGGATATCGGTTGAAACGTCTCCTGCTATGACTGCACCTTGAACTGCCGCACCCATTGCCACTGCCTCCATTGGGTCAATTCCACGTTCAGGCTCCTTGCCCATAACTGACTCTACGAACTGCCTCACCATGGGCATCCTTGTAGGGCCACCAATCAAGATGATCTTGTCAATGTCTGCAGGTGTCATCTTGCCATCCTGCAACGCCTGCATCATAGGCTGCCTGCAGCGCTCAATTATCGGCCGGAGCAGTTCCTCAAGCTTTGCCCTCGTCAGCTGTAGTATTAGGTTCTTTGGTCCTGAAGATGGGTCATATGCCAAGAAAGGAAGGTTGATCTCTGTCGTAACAACGTTTGACAGTTCTATCTTGGCCTTCTCTGCGGCCTCTCTGATCCTCATCATTGCAGCCTTGTCATTTCTAACATCAAGACCAGATTGCTTGCGGTACTCCTGTACTATGTATTCGACAAGTGTGTTATCCATATCGGTGCCACCAAGCTGTGTGTCACCTGAGGTAGATCTGACTTGGAACACACCACCTCCCATCTCCATTATCGTGACATCAAGTGTTCCTCCTCCAAGATCAAAGACCATTATCTTAAGGTCCTTGTTTGCCTTGTCAAGCCCATAGGCAAGCGATGCAGCAGTGGGTTCGTTAATTATCCTTACTACCTGAAGACCTGCAATTTCTCCAGCGTCCTTGGTCGCCTGGCGTTGATTATCATTAAAGTATGCCGGCACGGTAATGACTGCCTTGTCGACTGTTTCTCCTAGGAACGCTTCTGAGTCTCTTTTGATCTTTTGCAGAATGAATGACGATATCTGCTGTGGAGCATATTCTTTGCCGTATACCCTGAACTTAAAATCTGTTCCCATCTTTCGCTTTGCCGCAATGACGGTTCCTTCTGGGTTCGAAATCATCTGACGGCGAGCTGGCTCGCCAACGATGAGTTGCCCATCCTTGGTAAATGCTACCACTGAGGGGAACGCCTTGCCGCCTATAGAAGTACCTTCCGCTGCCTGGATTATTGTTGGCTTACCGCCTACCATAACTGCAGCCGCTGAGTTGCTCGTTCCAAGATCAATACCTACTATTTTCCCCATATTATCCGCCTCCTTGTTCTCCTTGAATATTCACCTCTTTAGTGTCATTAACGCTATTTTTAACTATCTTTGAAATCTCAACTAGGCTTGGTCTTAGCACCCTGCCGTTGAGCATGTAGCCCTTTCTTATCTCGGCAGTAACTGTATTCTCTGCCAAGTCATCCCGTGCAGAATATGCTATAGCGTCGTGCACATTTGGGTCAAAAGGTGTCCCGACTGCTTCTATCTCCCTTACTCCTTCCGAAGCAAGGAGGGAGTCAATATTCTTCAGTATTCCTTCCAACCCTTCAATGACTACTCCCTGCTCTGACTTGCTTTGCCTAGCTACTGAGAGTGCTCGGAGGTAGTCGTCACGTATGTTAAGAAACTTGAGCAACAACTCAGCCTTGATCGATTCTGCCTTTGAGGCAAGCTGCTTTTCCATCTGCTTGCGGTAGTTATCGAAGTCTGCCATTAAGTACCTCATCTTGTTAAGACTGCTCTCAGAGAATTCCTTTGCCTTTCTCAGCTCGCTCTTTACTGACTCGAGCTCAGCTCTCAGTGCCTCAACTTCTTCTTCTTCTTCTTCCTCAATTGGTTTGCCCTCTTGCTGCTCGGCCATCATATTGCCTCTTTCATCATTCTCGACCAGAGTGAATCACCTTCTCTGCTCCCAAAAAGGGAGCCCATCTAATAATTAGATATCGCTCGTAAGAAATATAGCCCCTCTCTACTAATGATCTAGTGAGTATGAGCTCAGACGATGAACTTGAGGCGATCAAGCATAAGAAACTGGCCGAGCTGCAAAAGGAGGCCGCCACTAAGGCAATGATGTCATCCATTAGCGAGCCAATAGTGCTCACGGATTCTAACTTTGCAAGCGAGGTTACAAAATATCCTATCATGCTTGTTGACTTTTGGGCGCCTTGGTGCGGCCCTTGTAGGATGGTTTCACCAATAATTGAACAATTATCTCGAGAATATTCTGGCAGGGTAGCATTTGGCAAGGTTAACGTAGACGAGAATCAAAGAATAGCGGCTTCATTTGGCATACAGAGTATTCCCACCCTGATGATATTCAAGGGCAGCAAGGCAGTCGACGTAATCATAGGTGCTATGCCAAAAGGACAGATCGAGATGAAGCTAAAACAACAACTATTATCAAATAACGATTCAATTTACAGATAATTATAGTAGAAAAAGAAAAAAGGTTGCACTTAGTTTATCCCTAAGTGCGGAAATGAAGCAACGCTTATTCCTAACTCGCCTTGAAGCTTTCTGATCTTGGTCGCGTATTCACTCATCTTAGCATTGTCGCCCTGTACCTTGGCGATCCTGTATCCCTTCCATGCCTTCCTCAGTGCGCCCCAACTCTGGCCTGGTGTAAAGTTGCTTTTTGATACAACTGTTTCACGGACTGACATTATTGCTGTCATGCTGAGATAGATTCGTAGTTGGTACTTAGCACCGGTAGTCAACTTTCTCAGGTTTTGTAGTGAAAACAGTTGGCACAGAGCAAGCTATGAGATGGCAGTTGCAAATTTTGATTTTTGAGATAAAGTGTGATAGAGAATTTGCATTCTTTCCCTTGTATACCTATATTATATCTATATAGACATCGCGCCATACTTGTTATAGATCTACAAACTCACATTCCTTGCTTACCGTGTCAAATATCGCAGCAGTTGCCTTGTAACTAAAGAACCACCCGTTAGCAGTTCCGGGATTAATAACAATTGTTTTTCCAACAACCTTGTTATCTACCTTATGAGTATGGCCATAAACTACAACATTGTATTTGCCTGATTGAATCAGAGCTTCTCGTTTTTTAAAATCAGTTCCATGATAGACGGCAATTAGGAGGTCATCTTCTTCAATTTCACAAAGCTCACCTCTAAGCTGGCCCCCTATTTTTTCAAAAGCATTGTTAAGCCCTTTTTTGTCCACATCATTATTTCCC
>JAICVG010000259.1 GCA_025935445.1 Nitrososphaera sp.
GTGAAAATAGCGATCAGTAACGGTACACTGGCAGTCGACCTGCTAGAGCCTACTACATTTAGAATACCGGAAGATGAGACTGGATTGTTCGACAAGTTAAAAACCGCATCAGAGTTTGCTCGCAAGCTATCAGACAATGGAGTAACGCTTTCATTTCTTAGAAAAGGCAAGGAGGCTGTGAGGCTTGGCAAGGATGCCAAACCGACACTTTCCAAGATGGTGACAAGAAGCGATGACATTCAGCTCAATAGCGCAAGAGAATTTGCCAAATTAAAGGGTGATCTAAAAACTGACTAGGGATCTTGCAGGTGGCAAAAATTCCATTCCATACCTCTTGCAACCGCTCTGATTACGTAGTTGGTAGAGCCTACAAAAACACTTATGGACTAGAATAATGATGTTACTTGAGCCGGAAAAGGCAGAAACTTGCTTGAAGAGAAGGGACATATAACATTTTCAAAAAGTGAGATTATACATCTTCACCCTTTGGAGTATTGGGTGAGACATCTTTAGAGCTTGCGCCCGTGATTCTTTCACGGCTACTGTATGGATCCTGTCTTTCACTTTCTCCCACTCTTTCACGGTTGGCCCTGTTTAGCCCGCTATCTCTAGCATAAGGTCTTTCACTTTTAGCTCTCTTTTTTACAAGACCCGCTGCAACTTCCACATCATAAGCGCTGCCATATTCTCTATCCTCATCAAGGTTGTTTTCGATTGCTTCAACTACATCATTGATTCTATTGGCCAAACTCGGCGATCTTGCGTTAAGATGATTCCTTATTTCCTCTTTTGTCGCCGGAAACTCAAGGCCTTCAAGCAAGTTTGCCAGCTTGGACGCCTTATTGCGATCCATAGCTTCCTTCGTTGGAGGCTCGCCAGTAATATCCCCCACGCGCTCGGCTTTGGAGTCGATGCCTGATTGCTCCACATCAGTATAATTGCGATCAGCTGCGGACATGCAGTTCACGCTCCAGTGCCTGGCCTTTTGGTGTCGCGCTCCCTCTCTGACTCGGGACTCCATTGTTCAGCTCTGTGTCCGTTCCGTGTGTGTCTTGCTTGTATGCTTTTTCCTGCTGCTGCCCCTTGCCTTGCAACTTTTCTCTCCTTTTGATTGTGTTAGGAGGATTGCTCATTACTTTGAGTATATGCATAATCTATGATAAAGCCTATAGAATAATCTTCAGAGCGATTGCTGTTCTCTCTGAACGCTAATCTGTTGGCGCTAAAAAACTGCATCCTATTGAGAATTGCGAGGTCACGCAGGCTCTGTATGTTTCCAAAATATCTAGATTTCAGGAGTATTAGCAGGCTTTCTATCTACTCATCTGATGTTATTACTCTCCGTTTTGTTTTTGTCGAAAATTGCTGAATCTTCTTTCTTGACCTATGTTTGCCACATTTGATAATGGCGAAACCTGGGACATAACATGAAAATCCCTGTAGGCTCAGCAGGATCCCTGCACCGCAGAAGCGGAACAATTCCTCCTGCCTACCCTACGAGGGTTCGCCGTACACTACTTACGGCATTCATGGGTCTTACCCCACTTTGTGCCCTTTTCGCATACGGCAAGATCAATATGCTTTTCATGATATATTACAGCTCAGCAAAATAATTCTAGGGAGGGATTCAAGTCCCCTTGGGCTTTTGATTTCGCGGCCGGCTATGCCTGTCAACCCTTGATTCCATGATGCCCTTTTTAAGTGGATGTTCTCTTCTTCTGCGCTCGCCCTTTGGCCTATTATATTTTTTTTCAAGCTTGGCTTCACGCTCGCGCATTCTCTGCTTGCGTATTTTTTCGCCTTGTGGCATCCTCTTTTGGCTTGGGGTTACCACCGCCTGTTCTGTCTGCTCCGGCGCAAGCCCCAAAGAAATGGTATCAAGCCTAATCAAACTTCCATGAGATGCCAGCCACTCTATCTTGCCGCTGACAGACTTTGCCATATCATCATTTTCTGCTACAAGGTATACCTTGTCAAGGCCGCTTCTTATTCCCCGGAAAGCGGCTTCTTCTATCTTTCTTAGCGACAGCTGATTGTCCTCTGTATCTTGGTTGCCGCCTTCTTCGGCTTTTAGAACTACAAAACCACACTTGATGTTTGGAAGGGCTGGATGGACGTTGACGTTCCACACTATGTCTATTGGGCCGGCGCCATAGTCGACATCCCGCTCTAGTTTGAAACCCTTCTCCTCCCTCATATCGATTAGTGCATCGAGGTTTACAGCTTGTGCCATTTTTTATACTACCTCCTCAGTCTGCGTGCTTTTGCGATCATGCACACCCTTTATTCCACTCTTGGAGACAAGTGTTGAAGGCGTAACGACGGTGACATACTTCCGCAGCTGAAGTATGCTCTTGTCTGGCATTGACTCTATTGCATCCTTGACCTTCCCTGTCATCGCCTCCGAGGGCACTACAAACACTAGCTTGTCAATAAGGTTTAGCATGGCTCTTGCTATCCCTTCATTGATCGACGAGTTAGAAAATTCTGTAAGGCAAATGAACCCAAGTCGCATGTCCGGCATTGACTCTGATCCGGGCTTGAAAATCCAAGCTACATGTACAGGCCCAGCGCCGAGGTCGTAATTCTCTACCCTTCATAACCAAGGCTGCGGCCCATCTGGATGATTGGTGCCTTGAGGGTATCTATCATCTGAAGTCTTTCATGCGGATGTCCCTCTGAATAAGCAGAAGAAGAATTCTGCTGACTCATGTGCTGCTTCTGCACACCATACCTTTTTACAATTATCCGGCATACTGCTTGGCTAATTTTGCCTTTGCTGTGAACATTTTTAGCATAAAAAAACCAGTATCTTATATTATATGAGCCATAAAAAAGAGATCGAGCAGCCGCTAGATACCGAGCAAGCAAAGGAGCTAGAGTTGGATGAAACACCCAAGCCTACCAGAAAGGTGAGCAAGCCTTCAGTTCCTGTGCCTAACGATGCTGAGCCAAGCACCCATGATAGGATAAAAGGAAGACGAGTGATAAAGTAGTAGCATGGTGATTAATAATTAATTACTTTACCACCATGACAGGGCAATTAGCATAAGTCACTACGCCTGATGCGACGCTGCCAAGTAGTAGTTTGGCCAAGCCCGACCGGCGTCGTCCCTTTGTACCA
>JAICVG010000051.1 GCA_025935445.1 Nitrososphaera sp.
AAAGCTATGATGTAATGAAAATGATAGCACAATCTATCTTCGTCGTCGATAACAAGAAGTACAAAGAGATATGTCTTTAAGCTAAGGAACAATCCAAAGAAGGACATGAAATCTTCTCGCAGGAGGTCAAGGTTAGTTAGAGGACACAGCACTAATCACATTCTCCCATATACGAATAGTTTCATTGAGGGTATCATGACTGTGGTACGAATCAGGCTTAAACAGAATATGACGATAAGGGCAGTGGTGTGATTGACAAAAATGGTGCAACCTCTCATATACTATAAAACCAGCTACACAAGATTGATCGCAACTAGAGCCTCAATTCTTCAAGAAGCAAAAGCGGCTGAATTGTTGCATGACAGGGCGCATATACCGACCTAGTCCATGATAATAAAAAAAAAGGAGATACTACTACAAGTTAAATAATAATAAATTACGCTTATCCAAAGGCGCTTACAGTACCATCCTGTGTGGTTTATTTCGATCAGCATATGAGCAAGATGCTGATGAATTTGACTGACTTTTACTGACTTTCCTACATTCATTGCATAGACTCTCTTTTCGCGTAGATTCAACGTAGCCAGGGAGTTCAGATGCTTTTTTTGGAAATTCCATTCTAAGACGAGGCTAATAGAATTCTAATAATAGATCATGAAAAGAAATAATAAAAGAAGCATAGGAATGTCAGGTACAAAGATAGTTTTTGAAGGCTAGTGCATTTTATCTGAAACCCTTGAGTAAGAGATAAGTAGGAAGAGACCCCCTTCCTAACCGAAGTGGGTAAGAATAAGACTTGCAACCATCTAGCTCAAGCCCCTGAGAATATCCCAGCCACATCTAAGGAATGTGAAGAATGCAAAAAAGATGGGACTAGCTGGGTTGCCCTGCGACTGTGCCTGTCGTGTGGTCATGTTGGTTGCTGTGATTCGTCGCCTGGAAGACATGCGACCGCACATTTTATTGATACAGACCATCCTGTAATGATAGCCTTGCCCAACAAGGCATGGAGATGGTGCTATATTCACAAAGCTTATGGATAAGGAGAAGAGCGAGAGGGCAAAAAATGACGCTTCAGCAAAATAATAGAGAGTTTGAAGAGTTTGCAAGTGATGTTGCAAGGTGCCTAGCAAGCAAAAACAAATACCTCAGTCCCAAGTATTTCTACGACAAGGTAGGCTCACAACTGTTTGAGCAGATATGCCTTCAGCCGGAGTACTATCTCACAAGGACGGAGGCATCAATACTTAACAAGCATGCACCGCTCATTTCAAAGTTGGCGGGCAGCAACATCCAGATAATAGAGCTTGGAAGTGGAAGCAGCTCCAAGACAGCTATTCTGCTCAGCTACTTATCCTCACAGAAAAAGAGAATCTACTACTTTCCAATCGATATATCAAGCAGCATATTGACAGAGAGCGAGAGAAAATTGAAATTACAATTTCCAAATGCCAGCATCATTGGAATTAGGTCGGATTATGACACTGGTATTGATAGAGCGACTACTGAATGCATGGCTACTGAGGAGAAGAATAAGAAGAACAAGAAGAACAACAACAACATTTCTTACACAAAGCTAGTGCTCTTTCTGGGCTCAAGCATTGGCAATTTTGAACTTATAGAGGCGCGAACTTTACTTCGATCAGTAAGGGAAAAACTCCATACAAACGATTTTCTGCTTATCGGCTTTGACTTGCAAAAGGATGAGTCAGTGTTAAACGCAGCCTATAACGACAAGGCTGGGATGACGGCTAAATTCAATTTGAACTTGCTGGCAAGGATAAATAGGGAACTTGGTGGGAATTTCGAGCTTGGAAAATTTGAACATTATGCATTCTACAGCCGTGAGCGACATAGAATAGAAATGCATCTAGTTTCAAAAACCGACCAACAGCTGTACATAGGCGCATTAGGCAAAACTTTTGCCCTCAGAAAAGGTGAGAGTATCCACACAGAAAATTCGTACAAATACAGTTTGAGTCAAATTGGTGCACTTGCTAAGGATTGCGGCTTTACGATAGAGAGGAACTTTACAGATAAAAAAAGATGGTTTGATCTGGCTCTCCTTTCGCCGTCTTAAACAACGTCTACGGCGCAACGGAAACCTGCAAACAGTATCCTTTCGTGCGGCTTGAAATAATTTCTATAGGTGTTGCGTATTTGCGCTATCGGTGTTGCAAAGCAGCCTCCCCGCAGCACTTTTTGGTTTATCGTCCACTTGTCAGTGTATTCAGAAAATTTTGACCTAAAGCCTGGATACAGTACATATTCTGACGATGTCCATTCCCAAACATCTCCTATCATCTGATGGCAGCCATAATAGCTCTTGCCAGCAGGATAAGCCCCCACTTTGGATGGACCCCATAGGTAGGATTCATGTAGGTTGGCGTGTTTGGCTGTTGGCCTCTGATCACCCCATGGATATAGCGTTTTTCTCTGCAATTCGTCATTCCAGCTTGCGGCTTTTTCCCATTCTGCCTCGGTTGGAAGCCTTTTGCCGGCCCAACGTGCATATGCATCTGCTTCATAGTAGCTGACATTGACGACTGGCTCGTCAGGGTCGACTCTGCGCTGCCCACGAATATCTTTCTTTATCCAAACATTATCTTCTCCTTCTTGTACCCAATATAGCGGGGCGTTCCATTGCTGCTCCTTTACCAGCTCCCATCCATCAGCTAGCCAGTATCTGTAATCTTCATAGCCACCGTCCTCTATGAATTTCATATATTCGCCGTTGGTTACAGGGGCCACGTCCATTTTGAAGGGTTGCAAGTATACTTTGTGCTCTGGAAGCTCATTATCGTAGCAAAAGGCGTTGCCGTTGTATCCAAGCTCAAAGATTCCTCCGGGGATATCTACCATCGTTGAAGATATTCTTAGTATTTCAGATGCTGTTTTTGGAGGCTCATTAAGGATAAGTGGCTCGTAGTTGTCAGCGGGGTCAGGGAAGCGCTCAAAAAAGTGCTGAAAATCGTATACCATAAGCTCTTGATGCTGCATTTCGTGTTGCATTCCAAGCATAATGTCGTACTGCAGCTCATTAGTGATTGTGTTTGAGTTTTCAGAAGATATTGTTGTTGTTGTTGTTGACCACCTCTCTTTCAAAAATTTGGTTAACTTTTTGTCTATAAATGACCTGTAATCTAGAGTCTGCTTTACAGTAGGTCGTGGGAATCTGCCTCTCTCTTGCTTGGGCAAAATTTTTCCAAACTGCTGGTAGTATGAATTGAGATATTCTAGATTAAAACCACTGCTACTGCTACTACTACTTTCTGATTCCAGCGTGGCTCCGTGTTTTTCCAACATCTTTTGAAAGAACCATGTGACATGTGCAATATGCCAATTGGCGGGGCTGCCAAAAGAGTCAGATTGCATGACTGCATCCTCTATTCTTAACGGTTTGAAAAGCTGCATAGTCTTTTTTCTGACCTGTGTAAATTCAGATAACAACTGGTCAGCAGATTCTTGATAGAGTAGTTTTGACACAAAGGAAAAAAGATTTAGGTCCTTATAAGCTATGTCCCTTTTACTATTCTTCCAGTTTGCCTGCACACAGTTGATTGAGGAGGTTGTGGTGGTGCGGGGGGTGGGATTTGAACCCACGGACCCCTGAGGGACGGGATAACCCATTTATGTGATCTTAAGTCCCGCGTCTCCAATCTTGTTAGCCTATTTGGCCTGGCTCTACAACCCCCGCAGGCTTGAGTTGCGTTAATAGGTATGCATAATTAAATCTTGATCTAAGCATCTCCCAATAATTATTATATGGTTTATTGACTCGATTGTTCGTCTAGTTGCCTTGGTAGCTCAGCCTGGTAGAGCGTTACCTTGGTAAGGTAGAGGTCCGGGGTCCAAATCCCCGCCAAGGCTTTATTTTTATTTTCGTTCTCATCACAAGCTAACACTCTACCAGGCTGAGCAAGTAGCGTTGTAGGTCAAGGCTTTACCAATATTGACATTGACGAACCCTTCCATCATCAGAGGACATTTCCACGATAAGCTCTCGCTTTAGGAACGCAGCGACACATGAGCTCTGTCAGGGGAATAGCTCTTCGCATTTTAGATTAGTTTTCTAGTTAGTCTTTTACGATTTCTGTTTCAGACTGGATAATTATTTGAATGGTTATCAATGGATTGCAATGATGAACACAAAGGTAAAATTAGCTACGATGTTCATCGTGGCTCTAGGAACCATAGGGACAGCAGCAACAGCTTTTGCACAGACGGAAGAAGAAGAGACAGAAGACTCAATAGAGATAGCAGACCAAGCTGTACACGAATTTGCAAACGAGCAAGATGTACCATTCCACCAAGCATTATGTGAAGTTGGAATCACTACAGAAGCATTAGAGGAACTGGGCGGATGTGAGATCTTACCCCCACTTGTTGGAATCGATGATGAAGACGAAGAAGATGATGAAGACGAAGAAGAATAATAATAACAATAGCAACAACTAACTAACTAGACATATGAAAGTGCAAAACTCTCCATTTCTTTTTTTTCTCAAGTTTCAAGAAGCGAAATAGAGAGGAAAGGAGAGAGAAAAGAAAAAGGCGAAGTGACAAAGAACAGACACTTTTTTCTAGGGATGATAGTACCGACAAGAGGAAGCCCCGCCCTTTTCTTATGGTTCATTTCTTCTCTTCTGCCCCCGCCTCATCATTCTAGACAGTATTGACATTCTGGACTAGAATGACAATGGCAGAGTTGTATGTGACACGGTGGTGATGGTGGCGGTGGTGAAAAAACACCTACTTTCGGCAAGCTTATTGTTTCTATATGTTCCTCTTAAATTCATAACACAATATATTATTCTGAAAAGAAACATTTAGCGCTCTATATCTCTTCGTAATTTATCCAAAGCCTGCAGCACTTTATCCCTGCAATCCAATTTTAGTGTTAAATAATGGCGCGAAAAAACTGACCGTGGTGTGCGTCCTTGTAGCATGTTTATTATCTCGCTCTGTATCCCACAATACGAAAGCCAGCTAGCGTGAATTTTGCGGCAAAAGCGCATATCACAGTTGATGCCTCTCTTCCTTATTGCAAGCCTGACTGCATTGTAACTTAAGATTTTATTATAGCTGCTAGCTGCTGATATAGAATTGGCTATCTTCAATATCTCAGGACTTACAAATGAAATGTAAGCCTTCTTTGTCCGTCTTAGAAAGACAGAAGAGAATCTGAAATGTTCTAGCGCCATCCTTTCAGGCTTGTAGTATTTGCAAATGCTTCTTTATCGTTAATCAGTCTGACAGATTCGACAGCTTCAGCAGGTCGGAGTCCAGTAAGACAGTCAAACTTTATGATGTTACCATAAGGTGGCGGCAGGACTTTAATCATCTCTTTGACGCGCTGCAGCATTGCATCATAGTTTAGATTGTCGTTGAATAATCGGTCAAATGGCTTGTTCCAATCACCGTTTGACCACTTCAGCGAATAACGTCTGCGCATTTCCTGCCACCTGTCAAAACATCCCAAATATTTTGAAAGCACGGTAATGGACTTCATGACATTCATCCTTTTTTCTACGCCTTCAATCATGAGGAGGTCTTGGGCGTCATTTTGAACGAGCACATGATAAAATTTCTTTGCATATAGCAATGTGACTTTTGCAGTATTTTTGCTGCCGTATGTCTTGGAAAGATATTCTTGAAAGCCTAGCCAATCTAAGCCTTGTGCGGGTGCTTTTGAGCCCACGACCTCTAGTGCCATTGTTATCTCATTTAATGGTAAAGGCTGAGCGTTACCTTGGTAAGGTAGAGGTCATCATATGGCTTCCTTCCCAATGAGGTAGAGGTCACGGGTTCGAATCCAGTCCAAGGCTTTTCATAGTAAGATAACGCTCTACCAGGCTGAGCTCCATCGCTGTTTGTAAGTATGATAATAGTCAAACTGTCGACAAGTTGCTTGTAGTAATAAAAGCTCTAAGGTTAAACCATATGCAAACTACTAGACCGTAATAGTACTTGAGTCAACAATAACAACCACCACCACCACAACCGAAAAAGAAAAAGCGACTTGTTGAAGCATGGCAAAAAGAGATTGTTAGAACTGTCAGAAAATTCGGCGACAGAGGAGCGTATGTATATTTGCCAAACCGCTGGCTAGGAAGGAAAGTGAAAATCACTCGGTACTACAATAGCAAGCAGCAGTAATCATGTAATTATCATTATATACGACAATCTGCCTACTATTAGCTTGAGGAGAGAGAAAGCAGAAAAACAAGGGGATAAATCTCTAGTTTAGCCGTGGACCATCTCGAGGTTTATCCTTCCTGCGAAGTGTGTATAGTCGGCGCTCTAATTACTCTATATAGCTAATGTTATTGATCTTTTTCTTCTTCTTCCTCTAGCGTACTGGTGGGGTAGTCTGGTTCCCCGTAGTAGAAGGAGGAGCAGCAGCACCACCGCTCTCAAATGGAAGCGTTCCAGCCTTCCATTCCCACTCTCCAAAACGGTTGATGCCTTCCTCAGGAGAGTATTCAATTTGAGATATTGCTACCATGTTGTCAAGGAATGCTAGCTGCCCAGTAGAGTTTGTGCTAAAAAACGTAACACCAGTTCCACTTCCTGTGCCATCAGGATTTGTACGACTGAGCAAAACAAAGGTGATAGTTGCATTTTCTTCTTCTGCTGCACCATCCTCAGTCATTATAAAGGCTTGACCTTGATTAATGGAAAGTCCGTTAGGTTGAATATTGATTGTGACGTTTCCTGTCTCTGTTGAGTTTATGACACCCGTAGCGTTTGGAGGCATTATTATTCTGTTGCCCAAATATGATATTACAATATATGTTTCATTTATTGGGTTCACGTTTGCTTCTGTACCTTCGCCAAATGAGAACAGACGGCCCAAAAGAGCATTTGAAACATTGTTGGTGTTGTTGGTAGTCGTGCTGCTTGCAACTTCTTGCTCTTCTCCTCCTACTGATGTAGTAGTCATTGTTACATCAGTAGTAGCACTT
>JAICVG010000311.1 GCA_025935445.1 Nitrososphaera sp.
TGAGACATTGCAATGAGTCCGGAGACTATGGCTATGTGGAGGAGTGTTTAGAAAATCATCGAAAAACCATTGTGAAGGAATATCGGCATATGTATTCCAAGTAACATACATACATACATACATGCATGCATACATACATACAGAATTTACTCATAGAAACGAAGTAATCCTGCTATATAGACTCCTTTTGAGCCAAGCTAATTTGATGCATACTATTGTTCCGCATTTGCTACTTTACAATTATTTGATACTACTCATTGCCTTAAGAATAATAGCACTATTAATGGAATACACCACACAAAGGCATTTAATTCGGTAATAACAGACATCCTTTTGCAGTTATTCAATGCGTTTAATTCAGCTTCACTCTGATTTTGTAGAATATACACCGGTGAGGAAAGAAATTGATACGGCAGAAGAAAATATTTCACATGGGAAAGTAAGGCTTGAGGATTTGGTAGTCATCTTGGCAGCGGTCGAAAAGGGGGATAATGAAACAGTTGTACTCAAAGCTGTGGACGAGATTAGAAAATATCTAAACACCGTAAAAAGCGAGAAACTCCTGATATACCCCTATGCACATTTGAGCTCAAACCTGGCAGCTCCTAAAGAAGCATTTGACATATTGAAGTTGTTAGAAGATACTGCAAGAAAATCAATGCCAGATGTCCACAGGGCACCATTTGGATGGACAAAAGCATTCACCATTCAAGTCAAAGGTCATCCTCTTGCAGAGAATGCTAAAGAGATCAGTATTGGTAGTGTTGTATCAAAAAATACTGAAGAACTCGCACATGCTTTACCTCCTGCTTCTCAGAAAAAGCCATCCACCCAAATTCAGACTATCCAAAAAGAAGAGCAAACATCTGCTGCGCTAAAGGCAGAAGAGAAACTGGAATCTTCTTGGTATATACTCCAACCAAAAGCACATGGCGAGGAGGGAAGTATACTGATTCCAGTAGCTGAATACCGCTTTAAAAAAGCACAAGATAACTTACGCAAATTAGCCAATTACGAGGTGCAAAAAAGACGGGCAGCTGACGAACAGCCACCTCATATCAAACTCATGAAAAGGCTAGCCATAGCAGACTATGAATCTGCATCAGATTTAGGGAACATGAGATACTATCCAAAGGGAAGGCTGATAAAGTCGTTAATTGAACGCTACGTCACTGAAAAAGTGGTCGAATATGGAGCGATGGAAGTTGAGACACCTATAATGTATGACACAGCACACCCATCTATGATAAGTTATTTTAATAGATTTCCTGCCCGTCAATATAATATTAACTCAGACAGTAAACAATTATTCTTGAGATTTGCAGCCTGCTTTGGACAGTTTTTAATGGCCAAAGATTTTCAAATATCATACAGAAATCTTCCATTGAAGCTATATGAACTCACTCGTTATAGCTTCAGAAGAGAAAAAAGTGGCGAGCTTGTAGGTTTGAGAAGACTCAGAGCATTTAGCATGCCGGATTGTCATGCCTTTTGCAAAGATATGAAACAAGCAAAAGAAGAAGTGTTAAAAAGGTTCAAACTATCCCTTGAAGTAATAGACCAAATTGGCATCTCTCCTCAACACGACATAGAAATGACAATACGATTTACAGAAGAATTTTACAAGGGAAATAAGGTGCTTGTAGAAGAGCTTGCTTCCAAATTTAATAGACCCGTACTCGTAGAAATATGGAAAGAAAAATTTTTTTATTTTGTTTTAAAGTGGGAGTTTAATTATATTGATAATTTGGGCAAGGCATCTGCTCTTTCTACTGACCAAATAGATGTAGAAAACGCTGCTAGATATAAAATCGAATTTATAGATGAAGACGGAAACAAGAAAAACCCAATTATTTTGCACAACTCGCCAAGCGGGGCGGTAGAACGCGTAATTTATGCTTTATTAGAAAAGGCGGCCAAGGTTTTAAAAGCAGGTGGTGTGCCTTCGATCCCTCTTTGGCTAGCTCCCACTCAAGTCCGCTTGATTCCTGTCAATAAAGAGCAACATATTGAATTTTGTCAAAGGATTGCAGACCAGCTTTTAGAAAATAAAATCAGGACAGATGTAGATGATAGAGATGAATCAGTAGCAAAAAAAATAAGAGATTCCGAATCTGAATGGATTCGTTATACTCTTGTAGTAGGAGATAAGGAAATTCAGACGCAGATTTTTACTATTCGTGACAGAGAATTTAGAAGCAAGCAAGTTCAAATGACTTTAGAAGAACTTGTTGTCCAGATTCATTCTCAATTGCACGGCAAGGCTTATCTTCCATTAAACCTTCCAAGGAATCTCTCTGAGAGGCCGCAAATCATGGCATAGAGATAGAGATTATTCACGCCTTCTTGTGTCATGCCTGTATTAAACGACATAGCACTAAATATATATTCCATAAATTATGGACAAGTAA
>JAICVG010000207.1 GCA_025935445.1 Nitrososphaera sp.
AATACAGACGCTCAAAAGGATATTGATTTTTTTTGCATTGGACGCATTGAAAAGCTCGATGGTATCGATAAAATCTGGTCAGCTTTAAGGAAGCTTCGCCCAGAGGTTAACTTTGTCATGATAGGCAGAGCTTCGTTAACCGAAATAAATCATCTCAAGTCAATAGGCATAGACCATAAAGGAGAGGTGACGGATAAAGAAAAGCTTGAACTGTACTCAAGAGCGAAGGTATTTCTCTTTCCATCAAGCAGAGAGGGGTTTGGAATAGCACTAGCTGAGAGTCTGCAGCTAGGCATGGCTGCAGTGATATGGAGATTGCCTGTTTTTGAAGAACTTTATTCAGAGAGTATGATGGCAAAGCAAGGATGGATCAGATTAGTAGAGAGGAGGAATTACGCATTATTCGCAAGTGAGGCACTAAGAGCCCTAGACTCGTATGATAGGAGAAACAGAATAATATCAGCTCAGCCATCGTTGTCATCATCATCATTATCAACAACAACATCATCATCATCTTCTCGTGTTTCGTCGGAGAGCAAAAAAACAGCAGCAACAATATCAATCTTGAAATTAACAGAGGAAAAACAGCAGCATAGAAGCGAGATCTTGCAGAGTTGGGAAGATGTTGCACATAAGGTTGTAAAGGCATTATCTGAATTAATCTAAATAATACCCTTACAGATCTCGGTAAACTTATGGTTCCAATGTGTGTCATTTACATTTACTCTATTGACCAAGCTCATTTGATATTAGCATGTAGGACAAGCAAATTCTTAGTTAGTATTTCTATGATAACCTTCCACGTATCAGAATAAACTGAGATAGCCAATTCTCTCCTGGATGAGCGATGTTAGTCATCCAGCATTATTTTTTGAATTATTTGATGAGAACATAATCGCACAAAATTGCTCTGCTACTCTCCTATCAGACTATCAATGTAAGCAAGCCTTCAAGTGTGTAGAAAATACATCTTGTTGTTCAACCATCCTGCTGTATGGTGACAAGACCATCTATCTCTAGCAGGTCTTTTTCGTTGGCCATTTCATGTGCTGCTTTTGTCTCTCCATCTTCATTCATGCATTTATTGTAAAATTCGCACCATTTGCATTTGTAGTTGCGCATGTATTCGGGAAGCCTCGGTAGTATAGAGGCGTCATTTTCTTCTAAGGCTTTGACAAAAAGATTCTTTCTCCTTACCATTTCATTTTTCAGCAGTTCCCGTGCAATGTCATCTTTTGGCAGTATCACCTGCCAGCTTTCAATGCCAACATCCTTGGCATTTGCAGGTCTGATAAAATAATCATTCCCTTCTGCATCCCGCCTTATCCATCGCAATTCCTTGACATTGTATCTTATCGAGATGATCCCCTTTTCTATACCGGTTATCGTCAGGTAGTACAATAGCTGGCGAAGATATGATCTAAATGTAGTATCGGAGAAGTCAAGACGCTTGCCGTTTACAGTATCCTTCAATTCCACGACCAAATTATTATTATCCATGATGTCGGGGTGTGCAATTATTCCATCCATATTCAATTCAGCCTGTGAAACTCCTAGGCCGGCAAGCTTTGTTATTACAAATTCGCTGGCTTCGCCCCGGACAAAGTGATGCACAGATTCATGATTCAAAGGGGCCATATCGGGGAACTTTCTGCCATAGTACTGACGTCGAATGCAGCTAGTAGGCAATATATCAGATACATGCACCACATTCCCTTCTCTGGCTCTTTCATTATGTTTTTGCAAAAGGTTGCTAAGAAGAATATCTGTGAATTCAGAATTCCTCTGTATTTTTATGGCCAATCCTGATAATCCAATCCTGTCTATAATATTCTAACGCCACCTAATAAATGACAGCTAGTAATTATTTGTCAATGTCCCATCCACTTTTTTAGATCTTTATTTCAGGGTTGGGTGCTTTCTATATATAGTATATATATAATGATCGACGAGCAAAAAACATGAGTTAATCGTACCTTGCTTCACCCTTATGGCTACTAGTGTTTTTGCGACTATTAGGATATTTTAGATAATGCAGATACATTTTCTTTGGCTATTTGTTGAAGCGGGCTTTCAAGAGGAAATAATTTACCTCCAGTTGCTGTTTTTCATCTCTAGCGCACCTTTTCTGACCATTGTCTGGATGTCTGCTGAGAGCTCGTCCATCCTAAGTTCGCCTCTCCTAAGCTTTTCAATTATCTCCCTGACAGACAAGGTGATGTCGTTATTCTTGCTAGCGACCCGCATCTCAAGCACGCTGTGGTCAGCAGTAGTAGTAGTATTCTTTTCACCCAAAACCCACAGCAATTCTTCGATTCTGCCACGACTGACCGCAAGACGCTTGGCGTACTCGGCGAATACGACCTCGTTGTGCTCTGAAATCGCTCTTGTGAGCATGTTGGCAATAAAGCTTGACTGTCCTTCCAGTAGGTCTATCCTGAGCCGGATGTCTTTCTCGGCGCGCAAAACTATATGATCTCTTGGCTGGCAGGGTTTTAATCATTTCTTCTCTTGGTAGACCAGAATGTTCCGCCAGAAGCCTTCCAATGCTGGTAATCACGCAGTATCTGAGCATGGTCAAATGCGATATGTTGTCGTTTGATATTGGCCAGTTTGATCCACTCGGTGCTGGCTGCATCGTCACCTGCCCTAATCGTACCGCCTACGATTATTCCAACAAAGACTGTGGTCACGATATGCTTTCTTGGATCACGCGTTGGGTCGGAATAGACACCGAGGATGTCAATTGGGTGTACTTCAAGAGACGTCTCTTCTAATGCCTCTCGCTTCATTGCGTCTTCGACGGTTTCGCCTTCGTTTACAAAGCCGCCTGGCAGGCTAAGATGATCTTTAAATGGATCATTCTTGCGCCTTACCATTAGAATGTTTGAATCGCGTTCGAGTATAACATCGACAGTTGGAGTTGGGTTCCTATATTGTTTCATGAGCCGTGGAGCAACCGCGCTGTTATTAATGGTTCTAAGGTATCAAAAAATTCAATGCTTTGGGAAAACAAATAGATAAAATCTCCTAAATACCAAAAGTAGAATTAGAATTATTAGAATATCTCTAAAATAAACTAAATTCTTATTAACTTGTAGAGCCAATTATTGTTGTTTAGGCGTATGTCTGTCATGTTTACGGAGATGAGTGAAAGTCCGAGACGACTTACAGTTTGCCCAAAGTGCGGAAAACAAATAAGAATTGACGAGGAGTGTGACTGCGAGAGGCTATTTTTAGCACGCTACATGCAAAAGTAAGAAAGCAGAGATCCTCGCCACGCATAAGGGCTTTAGGTAGATTAGACTAGGAAACTTTGAAGCGTAGTCTGTCCAAGACTAGTAGATTTGTATATCTTCTGTGGACCCAGATAGTCTGGAAAATCAGATATCAGTCCATTGCTTTTAATCATGCTTTCGAGCTTGCCCATAATTTTATTTATATATCTTGTATCAACTCTAATGTAGCTAGAACCAAGCGGCTCTTCAAAGCCATATATCTCCTTGTAGCGTTTGATACCATCTGGCACTTCAAGAAGTCGTAGCACAAGCTTCATTCGCTGCCAGATATCTGTTCGCAACCTTAGCGGTTCGCCAAAGACATGGCGCACGCCAGCCTCCCTGCAAGCTCTGATAAGCCCCTCTAGGTCTTGCTCGTTGTCCGTGACAAGTGGCATTATCGGGTCGATATTGACTCCGCAGCACAAGCCCGCCTCAGCGAACTTTTTGATTACTTTGAATATTCTGCTGGCTGGCGGTGTACCCGGCTCGACTATTCGTCTTATCTTCTCATCGCATGTAGTAACAGACCATACTACAAGG
>JAICVG010000020.1 GCA_025935445.1 Nitrososphaera sp.
GATTTGTAGATTAACGGCAATGTAGAAATGATGCTATCTTCTTTTTAGCGCCAACTTGGTGCAAAAAAGACCTGTCTGTACTTCAGTGCTGTACTCCAGTTCAAACTCTGATGCACGGCATTTATAAGATCAAATTTTGGATACAGCTCTTACGCCTTTGCCTTCTCTTGCTCAACTGGCTCTAACTTCCATTTGCCATACTACCACCACTACCAGCTACCAGCATATGCCGATCTTGCTTGCCATGTCAACAAAAGCCATGTTGTGGGCAGCTATAAAAAACCCTATCACACATCTTCTAAAGGTCGCTTGGAGAAGACAAATCCACCTAATTCAAAAAGGATAGGCACTATGACTATTCTTTTAAATATTATATTTTTGCATTGTTTTTATAGCGTGTAGCATGTCAGCTGATCCTGCAGTCAGGGAGGTAGAGTGGTACCTGCGTGACCACCTATTTAGGCAATCAAACGCTGGCAAGACCTCATTTAGAAGAGAATTCCTGCCACAGGAAATGGTGGCCCTTTATCTGCGGTACAGAAACTCTGATCCTGACCAATTATCAAACATCATGACCTCTGTGATTGAAATCCTAACTGCAAGAAAGGTTGTGAGGCAGGATAGCAACGAGCTGAAGCTGCTAGGCAGTATGACACGGCTGCAATGCGTAAAATGTTTCTATGTCAATTACCTAACAGAAGTTGAGCCTAGGCTGTGCCTTCGGTGCCAGCACAGTGAGCTACAAGACTTTCAAAAGAAGAAGGCGACATAAACATCCGACCTCCGTAATAACTACTTCTTGCTGTAGCCTGAACTTGGGTCTGAATAAATAAGTTGACTGTGTCGCAGCAAGGAAATAATTGAATTTAAATGCTGTTTAGGATGTTTTGTTTTATACTTCCGGGTAGGAACTATTTTTGCCTTTGATTATAGAAGAATCTCTAAATTTTTTTGATTCACTCATGTAGGACTAGGGGTGCGAGGGTCTAGAAAGCTTGATATGAACTTCAGCAAGGTCCTCTAAGTGTAGTGCAGCTGCAAAGCAGGAAAAAGTGGACAGTCAACGGCACGTCAAGAATTAAGCCAGCCCAAGAGACTTTGAAAAAGGTGATGCCTGTATCAAAAAAGATAGGCGTCACCAGACTTGCTGACATTACTGACATGGATGTCCTGCGTATTCCAAATTATTCTGCGGTATTACCTGGCACTGAGGACTATATCTGGGTCTATAGCGGCAAGGGCCCAACAAAGGAGCACGCAATGGCAAGCGCACTAATGGAAAGTATTGAACGCTACTCTTCACTGCCATCAGGCTGGCGGGGCAAATTTGTCAGGTCAAGCTATTCTGAGCTGTCTCAGACCTACAAGGTGTTGCATCCTGACAAGATAGTAGAGCCAGTAAGGTTTCTGTACCATACCGACATGATAATGGACTGGCTACCTGGCTATGACCTTGTAAATGGCGAGGAAATAATGGTGCCTGCATCCATTGCATTGTTTCGATACACGCCGCCTCCGCCAGCTGTCAATCCGTTTGCATACTTTCATACAAATGGACTTGCATCCGGCAATGTAATGGAAGAGGCAGTCTGTCATGCCCTATGCGAGGTAATAGAGCGAGATGCAATGAGCCTGGCAGACCTACGGGCAAGCGCTATCCCATTCCACATCTTGCGCACAATTGTACATTCCCTAAATGCCGTGGCATTTTCAGTGTCACCTATTTTAGCCAACAAATTTGTAGATGACCCAAGCATATTCCCTGATGTCGACATTTCAGAAATTGACTTTGGGCCTGTCAAGAACTTGGTCGAAAAGTTCAAACAGGCGGGCATTTCGCTTATGGTAAAGGATATTACCTCCGACATTGGCATTCCGACATTTAATGCAAGCAGCGTAGAGTGGATCAGCCACGACTACGGCTACCTTGCAGAGGGACATGGGACACATCCTGATGCGAGGATAGCCCTCCTCCGCGCAATCACTGAAGTATCACAGACAAGGGCTGCAAACATTCAGGGCGCAAGAGATGATCTGCGGAAGATCAAGTATAGCGATGAGAACACCGATGATAGACGCGCTTGGCAGTTTATGCCCTCAACAAAAAAGATCAAATTCCCAGAAGTACAGACATTCTTTAACGAAGATATTCTAGACGATATCAATTTGATCCTCTTACGCCTAAAGAGTGTAGGATTGAATCAGGTAATAATCGTCAATTTAACAAATCCTGATATTGGAATTCCAGTGGTCAGGGCAATAGTGCCAGGCCTTGAGACCTTCAAGATAACAAAGTCAGTTATGGGCATGCGAGCAAGGGCGTGTTTTAAGCAATGGGCAAGCCGATAATATTTCTAGGACCATCGCTTAGCCATGAAAAGGCAAGGAAAATCTTTGACGCAGACTACAGGCCACCTGCAAGAAAAGGAGACTTTTTGCGGCTGGCCGCAGATTTTGATGCAGTAGAGATGACGGTTGGGTTTGTCGATGGTGTGTTCCTGCAGGACTATCCCCCCACTCCGATTGAAGTGTACCATCTGGCAAGAAAGAATGGTGTGCTATTAGCCGGTGCAGCAAGTCTAGGTGCATTGAGGGCAGTCGAGCTTGAAAAGTTTGGCATGGTGGGAATTGGCAAGATATTTCAACTCTACAAGATGGGCAAGCTTAATGCAGACGACGAAGTGGCAGTCACATTTGCCTCGGAGGAGGGTGACTACCAGCTACAATCTGAGGCTATGATAGACATACGATATAACCTCTACCTTGCACACAAAAAAGAAGTCATCAGCGAAAAGGCAAAAAGCGTGCTTGTCCAACTGGCAAAAGAGATTTACTTTCCCCACCGAAAATATACGTATATTCTCGAGGAAGCAAAGAACAGGTATCCTGTGCTTGAAAGCGAGATCAACTCTTTTGGCAGCTATATTAGGTCAAATAGAAAGAGCCTCAAGGAAATGGATGCAATAAGACTTGTAAAATACCTTAAGGAGCGCTACGACTCTACCTACAACTCTGCTAATACTATTTTGACGCAATAGCTGCATTTATCTGATTGACGAGGTTTGATATGCTGACAGGCTTTCTGATAAACGCCTTGACATCTATTGTGGGAAACATCTTTCTGAACTCTTCATAATAGATCTGAAACGCGGTCAGAAAGCAGACCTTAACGCCTGTGTCCCTTTTCTTCAACTGTCTGTATAGGTCAAAGCCGTTTATCCTAGGCATTCGGATATCAATTATCATAAGGTCATAATACATAGGTTGGAAGCTTGCAATGGCGGCCCGCGGATCGTTGAAGGTATCGACTGTGAAGCCATGACGCTCAAGGCCCTTCTTAAGGACATTCGTAATGTCAGGTTCGTCATCCACTACGGCTATCCTTTTCATGAATACATAAAATTTTTGGAGGCACTATTTTAATTCAATGGTTCCCTTTTTTATCCAACAGATATATTCTTAAACTGTCTCCTCTTTGCTGTAAAGGATAGTGAAGATCTACACCAAGACCGGCGACAGGGGTGAGACTAGGCTTAGCGGTGGCAAGCACGTGAACAAGGCTGATCCGCGCATAACTGCTTATGGGGAAGTTGACGAGCTGAATTCTAGTATCGGTCTTGCAATTTCATTTCTGCGCTCTAGACAGGATCTACTTTCGGATGTAGCAGGTATCTTAGAGCAAGTGCAGAATGACCTTTTTGTTCTCGGCTCAGATCTTGCCGATCCTTCCTGGCCACAGGCCAATAACAAGACGCCGCGCACTAGCGAAAAAATGGCGTCTGCGCTAGAGCCAATCATTGACAGGATCGAGTCGGAGCTTGAATCGATCACATTTTTTATCCTGCCTGGAGGAAGCATAGAAGCATCACTTTTGCATCTTAGTAGGGGAGTTGCACGCCGGGCAGAGAGAGCTGTCGTATCGCTCTCAAAGAGCCAGCCACTAAACCCTGCAATAATAGTCTACCTTAACAGGCTATCTGATCTTCTCTTTGTGACAGCTAGGCTTGCCAACAAGAGGCTGGGCATACAAGACCTCCCTTGGAGAAAGTAATTTGTCACTATTCTGCCAGCAATTGCAATAAAAGACTAACATTAAAATGCCTAAAGCTTGACTGCCAAGTTATAGCCCGTGGGCCAAATCTATAATGTATTGATAATATTGGCCATCACTTTGTTGATGGCGGTGACGACAACAGTGCTTGCATATTTTGTCGATCTGTTGCCGCAGGTGGTTGATGACAATGTGGTGCTGATAGCATCTAATAATACCTCAATCAGTGTTAGTGAGGCAGCTCAAGACAATTAACTTTAAAGTTAGGTATCTCATTCTCATGAATTAAGCATGGCCAGTGAAAAGGATAGTGTCAGTTGCCCCTACTGCGCATCAAAGTTCGACAGCAAAGAAGAGCTTTCAAAGCATATAGACAGGATACACCATGGCTCAGGTCTTCTTGAAGGCGACACGAGAAAATGGTAGTAGTAGATGACCTGTCTCTTTTTTTTCATTCCGTTTTGGAGCTTAAATCTATCAAGCGCGCCGGCTGGGTCTCAAAGGTCCAAGTTGAAGATGCAGAGTCAGTTGCAGATCATACATTTTCGATGGCAACCATGGCGATGCTTTTGTCAGACATGCTGGGCTTTGATACGCACAAAGTAATCAAGATGGTCCTCATGCATGATCTTGCAGAATCAATAGTGGGCGACTATATGCCCGGCGATGTGACTGCTCGGCAAAAATTAGCCAAAGAGAAAAAGGCAATGAAATTCATCCTGTCTGGTCTTCCCAAAGAGGTAAGAGAAGAGTATGAAGAGATCTGGCTTGAATATCTGCATAATAGGACCGAAATTGCGAGATTTGTCCACAGGATAGATAAGCTGGAGATGGCGCTACAGGCTAATCAGTATGCAAAGCAGGGATACGCATACAAATTGCTGGCTCCTTTCTTTGAATCTGCAAAGACAGCCGTTGGTGAAGCAGGCGACATTGTAAGTGAAATCCTAAAATCTTTAAGGCCGGCATCAGCCAAGAAATAGTGCATGCAGTATTTCATGGCCCTCAAGATAGGGGAAAAACGTGTAAAAGTTGCACAAGAGTTGCTGACACGCTATGCAGGCCATGCCATGCCTGCCCTTGCCCTCAAAGACAATAAAAGCAATATCTGGGAGCCTGTAGGAGAAGAGATGCTTTACGCCGTGATCAAGGAGGACGCTGGTTACATGATTGCCTTTTGCGACAGCAAGGGCATTGCAAAATCAATTGCGCAGTGGTTTTCAGAAGATGTAAAGAATGAGATTATAACAAAGATTAAGGCGGAGCAAAACATGCAGGAATACTTTGGGAAGCTATCACTGCCTATCTAGCCCAGTTCATCACGACCAATTTTTGCTGTTGCCTGTGTCTGTGGTCATACTAACAAACACTCTCTGAGGGGTAAATGAGGCTAAGGTGCCGATCAGTAGTAAAAGTACTTACTCGAGTGCAGCCAAACCTATAATGAATATTGTGATCCGATCGCAAGAAATGCAATTGATTGCAGAATTATTACCCTATCTATCTTTGCGTTTTTAGAAAAGAATATGCAAACCTATCATGGATAGTTAGATTAGATTAGGTTAGATTTGCTCTATTCGAGGATATATACTAAACACAATAATACTGGCTGCCTGCTATGATGATCACAATCATTGAAACGCGATATTATTACTATTATTATTTGACCGAACTATTGTGTTAGTAAATGTAATAATCGCTGTGACAAGACTATATACACGCAGATATGGCTTTTATACCGAAATGAGCTTATGAGCTAACCTTGGCGGATAGGTTCGAGCAGGAAATAGAGACAAGGGGACATCTTATCGATTCGATGATACTGACAAGAATATTTGATGGCATCATGGATCTTCGGGGCGACTTTCAGGTGCTTGAGTTCACCGTAGGTAAGAGAAAGAGCGATCCAAGTTACGCCCGACTGCTGGTAAAGGGAAAAAGTAAGGAACACCTTGAAAGCATACTTGAACAGGTATACAGAGAAGGCGCTCAGCCTGTGTCAGTGCAGGAAGTGAAGCTAGAGCCTGCCCCAAAGGATATGGTGATGCCGGACGACTTTTATAGCACCACAAACAACACAACACAAGTTTACTATGGCAACCAATGGGTAAATGTCCATAATATGATGATGGACAAGTGCATTGCGGTGGACGTCCAGCGCAAGACAGCCGAGTGTAAGATGGTGCGCGACATTGTCAAAGGTGACATGATAGTTGTAGGTGAGCAGGGCGTCAAGATAATCCCACAGGAGCGCCCCCGAGAAGGCATTGACATTTTCCAATTCATGAGCAGCGCAAGTTCTAGCGAGCGCCCCACACAGCACATTGCCCGAAAAGTTGCAAGCGATATTTACAATACAAGGAAGGAAGGCGGTAAGATAATTGTAGTGTCAGGGCCGGTGCTTGTGCACTCTGGTGCAGTTGAAGCACTCGCCTCGTTGATCAGGATGGGATACGTTGACGGCCTTCTTGCAGGCAACGCGCTGGCGGTACATGATGTTGAAAATGCGTTGCTTGGTACTTCGCTTGGCATGCGTGTGAACGACGGCACACTTGCAGTTAGAGGACACCGCAACCATATGCAGGCCATCAACGAGGTTTTCAAAGCTGGAGGACTCAAGGCACTGGTTGAAAAAAGAGTCCTGAAATGTGGCGTGATGTATGAATGCATAAAGAACCGTGTGCCCTTTGTACTTGCAGGCTCTATACGTGACGACGGCCCCCTACCTGACGTACTTACAGATGTTGTTGAGGCACAACGTAAGTACAAGGAAGTGATTAAGGGAGCCAAACTGGTACTGATGTTATCTACGATGCTGCATTCTATCGCAGTAGGAAACATGCTATCTGCCTCAGTCAAGGTAGTGGCAGTCGATATTAGCCAGCCTGTAGTGACCAAGCTCATCGATAGAGGAACTGCTCAGGCAATTGGCATTGTAACGGATGTGGGAGCATTCCTACCTATAGTTGTAGAGCACCTAAAGGAGATTGCTGCAGCCGAAGGAAAAAGTAACGACTAATATAAGTAACGTGCATAAATGAAATATATTGTTGTGTATAGTAGACAAGCCTAATTACAAAAAGGACTTGACGCTTGAGCAATACGAATTATGCTGGAATAAGGGCACTGAACCTCCATTTTCAGGCAAGTACCACTACTGCAGGGATAAAGGTATCTACAAGTATATGTCTGCTGTGGCAATAACCTATTTACCTCCGACACCAAATTGGATTCTGGCACCGGCTGTCCCAGCTTTTGGACTCCAATAAATGAAGCAAGTGCGAAAGAAGAGATAGACAAGAGCTACGGTATGATAAGAACTAGGTCATGTGTGCTAGGTGTGGTGCCATTTAGGCATCTATTTGACGATGGACCAGAGCCAAGCTGCCTGCGCTACTGCATCAATTCTCTGTCTCTTTCGCTAGAAAGGGAAAACGAGAGCAAGAAGAATACGATTGAATGAATGAACAGGCGATACAAAGATTTTTTGAAAGTATTATACAACAGCTGCCTGCTGTAGCTAGTCCAAGAATACATTTGGCAATAGGGCTAAATGTATATGTGCCTTCCACCTCCTCCTCTTCTTCTTTGCAAAGGCGAGAAAGCGCTATAACGGTCATCAAGAACTCTCTAGTAGAGGTTCAATCGACAATTCATTATTATTAGAGTGCACGTGCAGTAGCGAAGTATGCCCTATCCAATTCTGTCAATAGGCATAGCATTGATGCTTTTATTTGTATTAGGACATAATTTTGCCGTTGCTCAAGAAGCCGAGATTACAGGGCAAAGGCCCTCTGTAAATGACACCAGCCTTACAGTTGAGCAAGTTGCCGGCGGACTGATATCTCCAACCACGATGGCTTTCTTAGATGAAGACACCATACTGGTGCTTGAAAAAGACAATGGCAGAGTAAGGCTGATCGAAGATGGAGAGCTTCAGCCGGAGCCACTCCTTGACGTCGCAGTTGCAAATGACGGCGAAAGGGGAATGCTGGGCATTGCTGTTTCAAGAGAAAATGATACAACTACGTACGTCTTTTTGTATTTCACTGAATCTGGCGGAGGAGTTGACGGTGATGATATGCAGGGAGTGCCCCCTGCAGGCAATCGCCTGTACCGGTACGAGCTGCAGGGAAACCAACTTGTGAATCCAACGCTCTTGCTTGACCTGCCAGCCCTCCCAGGACCACGCTACAATGGTGGACCCGTAGTTATCGGTCCAGACAACAATGTCTATGTCATCATAGGCGATGTCGGAGGTCATACCGCCATGGTGCAGAATTTTGAAAACGGTACGGGGGCAGATGGGACAAGTGGGATACTGAGAGTCGGTAAAAATGGAGAGGTTCCTGAGCCTATCATTGGAACTGGCGCCTTTGCCAAATACTACTTTGCATATGGAATGCGCAGCAGCGATGGTATGGACTTTGATCCCATGACAGGCATATTGTGGGATACTGAGAACGGCGCACCATTTGTGGATGAGATCAACTTGGTCAATGCCGGCTTTAACAGCGGCTGGAAAATAGTGCAAGGAATGGTGCCACCAGACTACAACCTGACAGACCTTGTAATGTTTAACGAAGAGAGTCACTACAGCAATCCCGAGTTTACATGGACAGAGCCAGTTAACCCAACAGCCCTTGAATTCCTCAATTCAAATGCACTTGGGCAACAGTATGAGAACGATATGTTTGTAGGCGACATGAGCAATGGCACAATCTACCGCTTTGAGCTGAATGAAAACAGGTCAGAATTTGTCCTTGAAGGCGCGCTGGACGACACAATAGCAAATACTCCTGAAGAAGTAGAGGATGCTATCTTTGGTACAGGCTTTGGAGGCATAAGTGACATTAAGACAGGCCCTGATGGT
This sequence comes from Nitrososphaera sp., assembly GCA_025935445.1. GTDB lineage: Archaea > Thermoproteota > Nitrososphaeria > Nitrososphaerales > Nitrososphaeraceae > Nitrososphaera. The sequence goes on from JAICVG010000020.1 coordinate 8,925, forward strand.
TACCTGTACATCCTGTCGTTTGTAGATGGCACACTATTCCGAGTCGTTCCTGCTGCCGATGCGCTGCAACCTAATGCAGTAGTAGCAGGAGGTACTGCTGACCTGACTGTCAGAGCGGCAGATCTCTCAGGTGATACAATAACAGGGGTGTATATTGTCATTGAAGCAGCCAACGGAACCACTCTGATGGAAGGACACGCTCCGCTGACATTTACTGGAACTGTTGGGTCTACATACACTGTTACGGTACCTGTTCTAGGCAACATGAAATTTGACCGGTGGGATAATGGAGTTACAGACAGAACAAGATCCATAACTCTCGGCCAAGGCGATACTACCATTACAGCATACCTAGATGTTGAATCAACATCTGGTAATGCTACAATAGATTCACGCACCGTCATCATACAGAGGTTTGCAGATATTGTAGACCAAGACAATTGCTTTGATGCAGAGGATGCACGCAGGCTGTATATGGTTATTGGCAATGTAATACGGAACTTGTTTAGCGAAAGCGAAGGGGGCAGCAACCAGCTGCAACAGGAGATAGATGGGCTTGTTCAAGATTGTCAAGTCGTTAGCGCCGCCCCCAATGAACTCAACCCAGGCAACCCCACTAATGCCATAGAGCCAAGTGAATCAAACAGCGAGGAAGAAGGTGGTGGCGGTGATGAAGAAGAAGGTGGTGGCGGTGATGAAGAAGAAGGTGGTGGCGGTGATGAAGAAGAAGGTGGTGGCGGTGATGAAGAAGAAGGTGGTGGCGGTGATGAAGAAGAA